>NZ_JBPAOH010000281.1:0-4913 GCF_050875635.1 Tolypothrix sp. VBCCA 56010 | reverse complement strand
ATTTGTGTTTTGATGGTTGAAAGGTGGTGCACCTTTCTCCCTCCCCCCACCACTTTGAAGTGCGCGATCGCATTCAGTAGTAAATTTGTATTCCATAACCCGCAACTTGGGTTACTAGTTCGGGATTTCAAAAATATTTGTTTTAGTAGTGGTGTAATTGTTCGTGAAATTAATACATCTGGAGGTACACAATGAGCCTCTGCTAATCTTTCTATGTATCCTGTAAGGCTTTCCACCATTGGTGTTCTAATGCCAACAGGCTCTAATTGATACAACCGACTACGAGATGGAATAGAAAGCTTTTTTAAATCCCAAAATTCGTATGTTACTAATCCATTAGCTAGCATCTTGTTGCACTCCGATGGGATCTCTTTTAGGTTTGCGTTTGCCAACTTTTCCTGGTGGACGAGTGTTGTTTGGAGCTTCTTCTGGCTGTGCAATTGTCTTTGATCCAAGTCCTAGAGCAGAGCGTAAGTTTTGTACATCTGTTTCTGTTTCAGATAATTGTCGTTCGCCTTCTTGAATTTCTTTGAACATCCTCTGACACTGAGCAACTGACCAAGCACGTTTTTGTAAGTCTTTGAGAGTGATTTTTGTTGCTTCTTGATCCAGAGCATCTTTAAAAGCGCGTGTTAGCCAATTTTTCAGTATGCCAACACATCCTAATGTTCGTTCATACAAATATTCCCAATGAGTAACTAAATCTGGATGCTCTGCAAGTGGCATCTGCTGTTGAAAAGTCAACAATACACTTTTAAAAGCCTGTACGTCTTCTGGGCTGTCAGCACAATAACGGCGGAAATGAATATCGACACTACGACGTGAGAGTTGACCGCTCAAATTACGGAATGTTAGTAATTCGTATGTTCCTAACAGACAATGCAAGATGCCTGTCATATTTGCCACAGATTTGAGGCAGTCTAATTGATCTTGTAGCTTGTATCCGCTTGCCATCTTGCCAAAATGTTGTGCTTCATCGACAAAAAATACGTCTGGATGACGATGGATGAGAGCATTTTCTAAAGCTCTGCGTAGAGCAGGTGCAACTACTTTCGACTCAACATTAATTTTTCCAAAATTATCGCGAGAGATACCACGCACACCATAATCAAACTTGTGATCGATTAAGGGTTCTTCTAAGGCGATTAAGGCGCGTGTGTAGTAATCCTTCCAGTTGAAGTTTCTCGATTCTGGGGCTACAGCTTCAACACCAACAACAGGAACACGACCACGATCGCTTTCCAGTAATGGTAATGCTAGTTCTGTTAATTTCTGCTCAACGCGGAGTCTCAAAGTTGTTTTACCAACACCACTAGCACCGTAAACAAAGATAAATGAAGCTCCTGCGGGTTCGGCAATTGTTCGCATGAGAATTTCATAAACTTCTTTAAGTCGAGGATGGGCTACGGTATAATTCTCAAAGTAAGCAAGCCTTTCTGGAGCAGGTAGTTTGAGGAGTTCAAGCGGAAATCCAGTAGATTTTGTCATAATTAAAACTCCTCGTAAACTACAAGTGTCTCTGGGACGAGCGCTTCATCTTCAGCTACTTGAGAATCGGTATTAGCAAAAGTAACTTGAATAAGTTTTGGTTGTTCGTTACGGCTTGTTGTCGCTTTTCCGCCCTCAATTACTCTAAAGACTTCCTTAACTTCTGCATCATAGGAACGCTGTTCTAATAAAGCTTCTTGAGCTTCTACCGATGCTAAAAATTCTGCTAAATTCTTAGCCGAAACTTTAGATTGTTGTGTATGATTTGAGGAGCGTTTGCGTAACTCGATACTAGCTAACTTCAGTTCTTTTTCTGAACGACCTTGGAGTTCTGCATAATATTGAGAAATACACTGTACCCACTGTCCTCGAACAAACGCGTAAGCGATACCAATATTAAACGGGTCATATCTTATCTGCACAGAGGTATTTTCAATTTGGGGATCGCGGAAACTATTAGACCAGTAGTACATTGAGTTAATTTTTACGCCGCGTCCAGCTTGAACTTTTGCTTTTCCCTGTGAGGTTGTAGGTAGGGTAAGAATCTGAAAGTTTTCATCGTAAGGAATCATGCGGTGAACCCGACTCCCACCAATCACCATACCCGCAGCAAACGCATCCCCCGGACTCTGGAAAAGTGCCGGATGTTCGTCTGTATCGTAAACTTCGTAAGCCCAAGCACAAAGATATTCATAAAGTAAACCGAGTGTCCATACAGCTTGATTTTTAGGGTTAACTGACTTGGTGACTTGGCGGACGTTACGAGTTATTTGTGTATTACCGAGTAAGTTATGGACAAATTGAGTATTGGAAGTTCCAAATAGGCGTTCGCAAACCGAACCAAAACGAGCTTTGGCTGGAGGTCTTTGCTTTTTTGTACATTCAAAAGTAGCTAATAGTGTTTCAAAATAAAGGCTGTGAAACTCTGCACCGTTATCTACCACTACAATTTGGGGAAGCCTACCGTGACGCTTGACACAAATTCTTAGCACCATTAAGCAAGAACGATATGAGGGTGAGTCAAAAGTTAGGTAAACTGCCAGCAATCGCCGTGAGTAAGCATCTACGAGAAATGTTGCCCAAGGTCTGCCAAGATTGTGACCTGTATGAGAGCAAACTAGCTCTACATCTAACTGAGTATGATCTATATGTCCAATTTCAAAAGGGCGATCGCCGTGTCTTGGGGTAGTTGTAGTAAGCTCCCAATAGAAGGATTCATGTTGATAAGCGGCACGACGACCTTGGCGTTTTTTAGTTTGTTCGTAACCAGTACGGTGTTTTACTTCTTTAGTAAATGCTTTGTAACTCGGAGCAATTACACCAGATTGTTCGCAAGCTCGAACTAAAGCCCCGTAAACCTCCCACATTCTTTTTTGTTTAAGAGTTTCATAGTCTTCTAAAATAAACTTCTCCATAATTGCTAAGGTGTCTTCGGGCAGCTTGCGCTGACGATTACCTTTGACACTGCGATGGGACAAAAGCCCAATGTAGCCGCAACCGTATTTTTGAATTGCAGTTAGATATTTAGCTTTCCAGTGACGAATAGTACGGGCTGGTATTGTTTCGTTTTCTGGGGGATGGCCGTTTAAGTAAGGTTCGATAGTTCTGTAGCGTTCAAGAGCTTCTGCTTGGTCTTCAGGACTAGCTTGATAAAATCGCTGCCAAGATTCTGTGCTAATAGCTGTTTTTTCTGGTGTTTGGAGACTTGTGATTTTTCCTTGGCGAACCAGATTCTCAAATATAGCTTTTTTGAGTTCAATTAACTGATTATTTTCTGCGCCAAGTATAACCTCTGTTTCTCCAACATGGATGATATTTAAACCTTTGCCGTCCCAACTAACAGTTGCTCCAGTAACAATATTGACTACAGGAGAGATAGCCAGAAGACTTACGCTTGGTTGCTCAACCATTAATCTATAAGCACTAGCAGTTTGTTCGTCACGGAAAATTAGACATCTTTCTGGTTCAGCTAGTGGTGTAGCATTTAAATCAATATAAATTTGCTCTTGAATAATTAAGGTGTAGATATCGTCAGATTTAGCTCCTGTTGACTGATTGAGTAATTCTGCTAAAGCGATTCCTGGTTGAGATGACACAACTGCAAGTAATGATTGAGCGATCGCTTCTTCCACTGCTAGGAATTCGGCTCGGTAATAATCTTCTAAAAATTGCAGATTACGTTGCACAACCCAATTGATTTCGCGATCTGAACGAATGCGGTAATAAAGCCCAAACTGGTTAGCATAGATTTCTCCTGGCGGACAATGCCATTGATTATCTTCTTCAGAGTAAAAGTAACGATTGGGGTTTTTCTCTGCTAATTTTTTCAAATCCTGCTCAGTTTTACACTCTTCCCAACCAGCCGAATTGGTTCGGATAATAAAGAAATCTGGGGTGTGGAAAACGCCTAATTTACGTCCGTTACTTGCTTGATAGTCAAGTTTAATTTGCGGTGGTTGATCGTAGAATTCTAGAACATCTTTATCATGTTCTAACTGATAGATAATTGGCAGTTAAACCCGATGAGACTCAAATTGAATCGTGACTCCCATCTTGCGGCTAGGGTAGCGTCCCGAAACATTATTACTACCGCCAACAACGCGACGGGATGGCTCAGATGAGCGAACTTTCTCAATAATTTTTTGCCCTGCCTCGGATATTTTAAGGCGAGCAACCCATTGTTCAAATTGCTCTTTCATATAGTCCTTAATAAGCACCTTGTACTTGATTTGATGAACCTATAACAATAAGACCATAAAGTTAGAAACTTGCTTGTCTAATGCTATATTACTTAACTTTATAACACTTATAGTGGGCAAAAATCCACTGATAGTAGATGGATTTAACGGCGCTACTGGTTCAGTATTGTTTTGTGACGCAGAAACACCCCAGTATTGAGTACCGCTTTGGCAAGGCGATTAGGCGGCGAAGGCGAGAGCTAGATTTATCCCAAGAAGAACTGGCTGAAAGGTCAGGGCTTCATCGCAACTACATCTCAGATATCGAAAACGGACAGCGTAACCCTTCGTTAAAAAATATTGTTAAGTTAGCGGCAGCTTTGGAGATATCTGTCTCCGATCTCTTTGTTAATTACGGCATCGAGGTTAAGAGTGAATCGAAAACTAATTCCTGAAATTTGGCTTTTAAAACTAAAGACCAGCGTAATGGTTAATCCAAGAGGGATGACTATTTACTCAGAACATTGGAACCTAAAACCTCTAGAAATTCCGCAACGGAGTCGGTTATTTTCTCTTGAACCTGTGGCGCTGGGAACTCCCTACACAGAAAGTCTTAGTAGCTATCTCCATCGTTTGGCGCAGGCACACTCAGTAAACCAAAAAGTTTTCTCCTCAGGGCGATCGCTAAAAAATTTTGTAGTAGATGATACTTTTTATTCAGCAAATATTGAACCAGCAAGACTAGGA
>NZ_JBPAOH010000280.1:0-4937 GCF_050875635.1 Tolypothrix sp. VBCCA 56010 | reverse complement strand
GGAGGGGGGAGGGGGGGAGTGGGGGAGTGGGGGAGGGGGGGACAAGGAGGACAAGGGGACAAGGAGGACAAGGGGGCAAAGCAATTTATAACTCCTTACTCCTAACTCCCCATTCCTCATTCCCCATTTCCTATTTCTTTTTAGATTCCTGTGGTTTCTTTTTCGGGTCTTCTGTGCCTTCTTGCAATGACCACCCATAGGGTTTGTCAGATGTGACGGTGCCTTGTTGCAAAGTTGTCAGTCGGAAGTATGCCCCCCGGAAATTGGTAAAGTCCAATTTAGCACCTTTGAAGTTAGCTGCTTCTAAATTGCTGCTGATCAAACCCGCAAAACTCAGATCGGCATTTTCCAGCGATGCTGATTTCAAATTAGTACCCGTCATGGAAGCACCAGATAAATTGGTAGAATTCATTACCGCACCTTCCAGATTTGCACTTGTTAAATCCGCATTCTTGAGATTAGCGCCAGATAAAGTCGCACCTTTTAAGTTAGCTTCTCGTAAATTTGCTCCAGCTAGGTTAGCTTGAGTTAAGTCAGCACTACTCAAGTCACACCGTGGACAAGACCTTGTTGCTTTCAACTGATCCATGTCTTGCTGATTGAATGCTTTGGCTTGCTCTGTAAAACCTAAACAAGCTAACAGCGTTACGGTAGCGACAATTTTAAGTTTAATATTTTTTTGCATAGAGTTAGTTCACAAGTTGGCGAGCTAGGCTTTGAATGTATTGCTATACTGACATATAAGACTTATGGAGTAAGCGATCGGCATGAAGAAGTAATAAAGAAGCGGTAAAAGTACTGTAAATTCTTAGATTTAGCCTAGTCAATAGAAAACGTGCTGTATAGAATGGATTCGTCAGGAAATATACAGAAACTCTATCACCTACTCTTTATCAGATCCCCCCACGCCTTAAGTAAAAAAGCGGCTTGGGGGGATCTTAATTTATATCGGGAATGGGGAATGGTGAGTCCAGCGAGAAAGGGAGGGGAGCCACTGCGCCCTTACGGATTCCCCGGCAGACGCGCACGTGGCGTTTTCCCTCGTGCCGGCAAGGCGCGAACCCGAAGGGGGAATGGGGAGACAAGGCAGACAAGGCAGACAAGGCAGACAAGGCAGACAAGGGAGAAGAAAATTCATTTTGTCCTGTTTGTCCCCAGGAACGCTTCAATTATCAAAACTTCACACATTCACCGCACTTACTCTGATGTCAGCATGTGTCAATACAGGTCATGGTAGAAAAATATTTGAGTATACATATGCTTTTATGATGTACGTTGTAGCATTTTTTATCGTTGGCATGATAGATGCCATAGTCACTACCTTTGTACCACCGCCTTTTTCAATCATCCTGCTTGCATTAATAGCTATACCATTCTTGATTTCTGGTACAGCCAAGGGAGATTAACGGGGAGACAGGGAGTGGGGAGGCTGGTATGTAAGGCGATCGCTCTGTGTTTTCCCAAGATATATGAACAATTGATAAAACAATTGTTAAATTAAAATGAATTATGTTATAACTACTAGTCAAAACCAGATAGAGACTCTACAATAAAAATATCAAGAACTATACAGAAACTCTATAACCCACTCTTTATGAAATCCCCCTAGCCGCACGATAAAAGCGACTAGGGGAATTTTGATTAATGGGGGATGGGGCATTGGGCATTGGGCATGGGGCATTGGGCATTGGGCATTGGGCATGGGGTTAAGAGGCAGAGGGGAAGGGAGAAGGGGGCAATGGGGGCAAAATTCCTCTCCCCTGCTCCCCCTGCTCCCCCTTGTCCCCTTGTCCCCTTGTCTCCTTGTCCCCTTGTCTCCCTGCTTCCCACTCCTCAACGCCAGCCGAAAAAGCGCAATCCCGGTACGATGAGATAGTGACTCACCGCTAACCAGAAGCTGACAAACAAGCCTGCAAGACTAAAAAAGAGAATAGTCAGCAGTAAACTCCATTTGTTGGGTGTACTGTGAAAGAGAAATGCAGTGGGTGAAAATCCGAAATTAATCAAAAGCGCAAAAATGATCGCTGTACCAAAAGAAGCGATCGCTGCGTAAACTATTTGATGGCTGCGTAGCCCCAAACCAAGCGTAAGCAGAAAAACAGCTATTAAAATCGAGATTGCTGAAGCTTCGATTCCATCTTGGGGTGTAATTAATTGCAACATTAACCAACTAAATCCGTAGCCTATTATACCCATTAGCGAGGCGACAAAAAACCGCCGCTGTTGACCAAAACCCCCGGCAGCGGTTAATCCCCATGCGGTTCCCAAACCAGCAAAGGCAAATAAAAGAATCTCAGAACCGAAAAAATGATTAGTATTTGGAATTAATCCGAGTAACCTTTGAGACACAACTGCGCCAACGCGATCGCCTAAAATTGTGTGATACGCCAAAATATAACCAGCAATTGTACCTACACCAGCGCCGATGCAGCTTAAAACCATTGTCCAAAGAGTCATCAGACAAGCACCGAAGACTCTAAATATCGTCTGAACGATGAAAAGAGTAGTTTTACTTAATGCTTGCATTAATCCGGCGATCGCTTGCCGGATAGCTTGGATAATTTTGGCGAAAAAATCTGGCTGGGGAGATGGTTGAGAAATTTTCGCCAAACGTTTTAAAATTATTGTCGAAGACGCCGGACGCGATCGTACATCCTCTTCTACCATCTGAGAAAGCAAATCTGCTAATTCTGGGTTGAGATTAATTCCACCACGCCAGCGCAACTCCCCAGTTTGCGGATCTTCCAACTTTGGCGGATACTTACCCGTAAGTAATTCTATCATCGTCCGACCGAGGGCATAAAAATCAGTAGCAGGTCCGACATTACCGCCAATAACTTGTTCTGGTGGACTGTAACCAGAAGAAAATAACCTCGTTGAACCAGATTGAGAACGAAGTATTTTCTCATTAAATTGCTTCGCCCCACCAAAGTCAATCAGCACCAAACGACTTTCTCCACCTCCCCCCTTATTTAAAAGTGTCGTAGCTGGAAAAGTCCGCAGCATTAAATTACTCGGTTTAATATCGCGGTGAAGAATTTGGCGTTTGTGCAACTCCTGTAAAATCTCCACTGCCTGGGTCAGCCAGCTTAACACCAATTTTTCCGGACATCCTTGAGGATACTGTTCAAGAATTTCCTCTAGAGTCAACCCATCAATTTTTTCCATCACCAAACAAGCTAGTTGGCGTGGTTGTGGATTGAACAAATTTATTTGAAAATTCCCATCCTTATCGACTTTGGGAACACCCGGATGTCGCAAACTACTTAATACAGCAGCTTCTTGGGTAAACAATTCTAGTGCTTTTGGTGAATTTTCTACCAACACTTTCAGCACTTTCTCGGTTTGGGTCTTTTCATCCCAAAGCGTGTAAATCTGGGCAAATCCTCCTGAACCCAAACGCTGAAGAGGGATATAACGGTCTATAAGCTGTAGCGGTGTGCCACAGCTATTACAAAACTTTTGTCCCCAAAGCTGGGGATAAGGACGTTGACACTCAGGATTTATGCAGTGAACGTTTGAGCTATTTATCTTCAAGGTTTTTAACCATTAATATCTGAAAAATGCTCATATAATGCTCAAATAGCCCAAACTAAATGTTTTAATCATTTATTTGAGTATTATTGTTTACACGATCGTGATGCTCAACAGATGCTCATAGAGATACCTTCTCTAATTTACTTCACGCAATTTAGAACTACTACTGAATAAATTATTTATTGCCAGAGGATTCTGGGAAACTCTGCATTAAATTTTATAATAATTGCAACTGTAACGTATAACTAACAAAAATAGCTTGTTAAAAGGGTGTATTTGTACTTATACCAATTCTATGTGAGGTTGCGCTTTATCGCCCTCTCCCTAGAAGGGTGTTGCGAGATTGTGGGCGTTCAGTGCTATGGTTGTTTACTGGACGCACTGGAGCGAGTTTTAACCCTTGCTTTGAATGATTGCCCTTATCTACGCAACTACTGATTCTGCTATACATGAGTTTACCTCAATACCTACTTAAAAACGTTTTGGAAGCGCGTGCCCGTTTGGGTGAAAGTCCAATTTGGGACTCAAGCCATAAACTGCTTTACTGGGTCGATATATATAACCATCGGGTACACCAATTCAATCCTGCTACTGGACAGAACTTGTTTTTTGATGTGGGAGATGTGGTTGGTTGTATTGCCCTAGCAGGTGCAAATCGATTGATTATGGCACAGCGCGATCGCTTGGCATTCCTCAACACTCAGACAGGTGTAGTGACACCCATCATGCAAGTTGAAGCGGATATGCCGGATAACCGCTTTAACGATGGTAAATGCGATTCTCAAGGTCGCTTCTGGTTTGGGTCGATGTGTACTGTAAAAGCTCAAGGTAGCTTGTATCGCTATGACCCTGATGGTTCATTGCATGTGATGGAAACTGGGCTAACAATTTCTAATGGTTTGGGTTGGAGTCCTGATGCAAAGACGTTTTATTTGACGGATTCTCCTGTGCAAAAAATTTATGCTTATGATTTTGATTATCTTACGGGCGATATCAGTAACCGCAGGGTTTTTGTTGATTTAACTGGTGAGTGTTTTATCCCTGATGGGTTGGTTGTGGATGCTGAGGGGTATGTTTGGTCGGCGATGTACGATGGGTGGTGTGTGATTCGTTATAATCCTCTGGGTGAGGAAGTGTTGCAGGTGAAGTTACCTGTGCAGCGTCCGACTAGTTGTTGTTTTGGTGGGCAGGATTTGAAAAAGTTTTATATTACTTCTGCTTCTGTGGGGTTGAGTGAGGAGGAGATTCAGAAGAGTTTTTATTCTGGGGATTTGTTTTGTTTGGAGATGGATGTTAGGGGGTTTGCAACTGAATCAAAATAATTAGACAATCTTCACCATAGTTGGACATTTAACCGTTTGTGGCGACTATATGTCCAAGTTTTTAGAAAAAACGACATT
>NZ_JBPAOH010000279.1:0-5197 GCF_050875635.1 Tolypothrix sp. VBCCA 56010 | reverse complement strand
TGATAAAATCTGGTGTAATCGGGGGGAATTTTTTGCGTTCATCTGAAGTTAGTGCCTCCCATCGTTCTAATTTTATCCAAGCTGCATCAGGCGATCGCTTTGCCCCATTCGGAAGCCTGAAGATAGTCGAGGAACTGAAAACCTTTCCCAATCTGGTTTGACGGTTCCAAATTTCCAAGTCTGTAATCAGTCCTGCCTCTTTATTTCCGCTTTCTCCTCCGACTGGTGGCACAATAATTAATTCTCCTTTTGCATTCAATTCCAGGTTCAACTCTCGGTTTGCGATGCAAAGTTGATAAAATTGCTCATCATTTAGCTGAACAATTGGTTCTAGATTTAGCACATATGTATTCATTAAATTACCTTTGCGTATATATGTGTGAATTGTTCAAAGGCACTCAGGGCAATTCTAGTTGTAGTTCAAAACCTGGTAAAACCTCTTCACCTGAAAGCAGTGCTGGAAGTTGAACTATTTCTACAGGTTGATTTTGTCGATAAATCTCCACTTGTTCCGATTGAAAATTAATCAACCAACCTAAACGCAAGCCATTTTCTACGTATTCTTGCATTTTATCTTGCAGACGTTGGAGGCGGTCAGTTTCCGAACGCAGTTCTATGATAAAATCTGGTGTAATCGGGGGGAATTTTTTGCGTTCATCTGAAGTTAGTGCCTCCCATCGTTCTAATTTTATCCAAGCTGCATCAGGCGATCGCTTTGCTTGATTCGGAAGCCGAAAAATTGTAGAGGAACTGAAAACCTTTCCCAATCTGGTTTGACGGTTCCAATTATTCAAGTCTGTAATGAAGTCCGCTTCTTTATTTCCGCTTTCTCCTCCGACTGGTGGCACAATAATTAATTCTCCTTTTGCATTCAATTCCAGGTTCAACTCTCGGTTTGCGATGCAAAGTTGATAAAATTGCTCATCATTTAGCTGAACAATTGGTTCTAGATTTAAGACAACTGTGTTCATTGAACTACCTCTTCGATTTATATATAGTAATGGAAACAAGATCCCCGACTTCAAAGGAGAAGTCGGGGATCTGATTTTTGAAAATGAAACTACAGATAAACGCAGATAATAGCCATCTGCGTGCATCTATCCGATATAGTTGATTAATAATGACTTCCCGATTTCCGATGATGCACGGCGGTTACACCATCTTGATTTAGGACTTTGCCGTTTTCCACAGTTGCATAAACCAACCAGTGATCGCCGGCTTCCATACGAGTTTGCACTGAACACTCTAAATAAGCTAAAGCATCAGTAAGAAGGGGTGAGCCATTTTCTGCTTCTGACGCAGCGACATCAGCAAAGCGGTCTTGTCCTGGTTCAAAGGGTTTGAGGAAATGCTTCATTAAACCCAGGTGATTGCCTTCTTTGAGGATATTAAGGTTAAATTTGTTTCCGGAATGCGTCAGTGGTTCTACGGCGCGGTCTTTGGCAACGGCAATTGTTAAACCTGGGGGATTAAAGCTTGCTTGAGATACCCAAGATGCTAACATTCCACTAGATACATCACCTTGCTTTGCTGTGAGAACGCACAGAGAACCGACAATTCGACCAACGGCTTGTTCAACGTTGGTCGCGGGTTGTCGCGGGGAGCGAACTTTTGTTGCTCTTTTTAGCGCTTGGGCAAAGTCGGTTCCAGCTTCTTCGCAGGTTTGCAAGGTAAGATCGTTGGGTTTGAATTTGACGCGGATGGTGTCAAAACCAAAGCGATAACCAGCGTCTTTTAATTTACCTTCGATTAAATCAACTGCTTCGCCACTCCAACCAAAGGAACCAAAGACACCGGCGAGTTTGTTGTTAGTAGCGGTGGAAAGAACTATACCTAAAGCTGTTTGTACGGGTGTTGGTGCATGTCCGCCGAGGGTAGGGGAACCGATGACAAAGCCTGATGCTTTTTCTACAGCGGTACGAATTTCTTCGGGGTCGGCAAATTCGCAGTTAATTGATTCTACATTGACACCGGCTTTGGTGATGCCGCGAGCGATCGCAGAAGCCAAAGTCGCTGTATTTCCATACGCGGAAGCATAAATCAACGCGACTGTTGTATCCGCAGATGTTTGCTGCTGACTCCATTGGCGATAAGCATGTGTTAATTCAATTAAACCGTAACGCACCAAAGGTCCGTGTCCGGTAGCATACAATCTCACGGGCAAGTCGGAAAGTTTATCCAGCGCTGTTTCAACTTGACGCGCATGGGGAGCCATGAGACAATCGAAATAATAGCGCCTGTCTTCGTTAAACGATTCCCAGCCTTCATCAAAAACTTGATCGCCGCAGATATGCGCCCCAAACAGCTTATCTGAGTAAAGAATTTCCGTTTGCGGATCGTAGGTGCAAAGTTCGTCAGAGTAGCGCGGATTTGGTGTAGGAATAAATTCTAAATGATGACCTTTGCCTAAATCGAGAGTTTCTTCACCGCGTTTGACGAGAATTGGCAAATCTTGATTTTCCAGCGCCGCACGCAGATTTATCGCTCCTGGATTTGAACAAACAAAAGTTATCTGCGGTGCAAGTTCTAATAAAGCTTTGATAGTTGCAGCGCGGTTGGGATTAACGTGACCGAGAATCACATAATCAATATCTTTGATATTAAACCGCTGTTGCAACGCTTGCAGATAAATTTCTGTAAACGTTTCTCCCGGAGGATCGATTAAAGCAGTTTTATCGCCTTTAATCAAATAAGAATTCGCAGTTGTACCTTTAGCAAGCGCGTATTCAATTTCAAATCTAAGCCTTGTCCAACTGCGCGATCGCATTACTGTTGTATCTGTACCAATCGGGAGAACTTGAACGTCACGGGGTTTATTTGTTTGCATAGCTTTGTGGGGAGTGGGGAGTGGGGAGACAAGGAGACAAGGAGACAAGGAGACAAGGAGACAAGGAGACAAGGAGACAAGGAGACAAGGAGACAAGGAGACAAGGAGAATAATTCTTCTTTCCCCCCCCTCTCCCCCTCCCTGTCCCCCCCTCTCCCTGTCCCCCCCTCTCCCCCACTCCCTTCTTAATAGTGGTTTCCAACTTTTCTATGATGTACTGCTGTCAAGGAGTCTGGCTTGCTGACGCGACCGGCATCAACGGTGCAGTAAACTATCCAATGGTCGTTGACTTCCATCCGACTATTGACTTCGCACTCAATGTATGCTAGCGCATCAGTTAAAATTGGGGAACCGTTACCAGCGGGCTGGGTTTTAACTCCTTCAAAACGATCCGCACCTGGGGCAAACCGCTTCAAAAAGTGCTTCATCAGCGGTTGATAATTGCCTTCTTCTAAGACATTTAAAACAAAGCGATCGCCTACTTGCATGAGTGATTCTATCGCTCTATCTTTCGCTACGGCAATGCTTAATCCTAGTGGTTTGAAGCTGGCTTGACTTACCCAAGAGGCAAGCATGGCGCTTTTGACATCGCCTTTTTTTGCCGTAATGATGTATAATCCACCGCTGATTCTGCCTAGTGCTTTGTCTAAATCAGCAGCGAGGGATTTCATCGCTTTCATGCTGCGATCGCGTGTCACCCATTGTCCTAAGTCTGTTCCCGCTTCTTCACAAAGCTTGTAGGTATTTTCGTTGGGTGTTTCTTTAATCCGAATTCCTGGAAAGGCTACTGTTAAACTTAAATTGCGGAATTTGTTTAGTAGAGGATCGATCGGTTCGTCATTGCCACCCCCTGATTCAAATATTCCTACAGCTTGTTTTTCTTTGGCAGATCCTAAAATAGTGCCGAGGGCTGGTTGGATATTAGCAGCATCAGCAGGAGGCATTCCTACCACAAGTCCGGTACAACGGCTGACTAGTTCCTGCAATTCTTGTAAGTCTGTTGCCGATCGCAAGTCTACCATTTCTACAGCAACGCCAGTTTTGGTGATACCTGTGGCAATTGCTTGGGCAAGGCGATCGCTATATCCGTAATCGGAAACGTAAAATAACCCAACGGTAGTTTCTGCTTTTGTCTGAGTTTTGCTCCAATTGCGATAACGCTGAGTTAATTCTTCAACGTTGTGGTATAATAGCGGTCCGTGACCGGTGGCGATCGTCTTGATATTTGGCAGTTCATCCATGCGCTTGAGGGCAGAAAGTACTGACCGCGCATTCGGTCCCATCAAACAGTCGTAGTAATATTGATAATCTGCTTCAATCGCTGCCAAATCTTCATCAAAGGTGCTATCTGTGCAATAATGCAAGCCGAAAGCATCGCAAGTAAAGAGAATTTGGGTTTTATGGTCGAAGCTGAACATGGTATCGGGCCAGTGTAAGTTTGGTGCAATCACGAATTCAAGTTCGTGTCCGTTGCCCAAATCTAGGCGATCGCCATTTTTCACAATCCGTCGCTTAAACGGACCGTGTACCATATCCTCTAGAAACTGAATTGCTACCTTAGAACCGACAACGGTGATTTCTGGAGCGATTTGTAACAAATCTTTAACTAAGCCGCTGTGGTCTGGCTCGGTATGACTGATAATTAGATAATTAATTTCAGTTGGGTTAATCAGTCCGGTGAGGGTATCGAAGAACAGCTGACGAAACTTTTCATGAGACGTATCAACTAAAGCCGTTTGTTCACCGCGTATGAGAAACGAGTTGTAGGTAGTACCGTTTTGCAAACCAAACTCGATATCAAAGCGATCGCGATCCCAATCCAAAGACCGAATTGCCGTAGTTTGGTCAGCAATATCGGCAGTCTGCATAGTCAGTTTTTTTTCAGTTCTTTCGGTGAGTGCTACCATAACTCCCCTCCTTACGCAAATAAGTATTTCCCTCTAGTTTTATTGTGACACGAGTTAATTGTTAATTTTTTTTAAAAAATCTATGGTTGACTTAAGAAAAATAAAAGTGTGAAACAACAGAGAGTGGGGGAGTGGGAGAAGCGTGGTGTGGGGGACAATTTCTTTCTATTACCTATTACCTATTCCCAATGCCCAATTCGCAATGCCCAATGCCCAATTACCAATGTCAGAAAATCTTTGGCTAGCTTTAGAAATTGGCAATTCTCGCTTACATTGGGCATTATTTGCAGGTGAGAAACTTTGCCAAGTTTGGGATAGTGTCTATCTTCGTGCAGAAACCGTAGAACAATTAGCCCAAAAAGCAACTTTAGGTAATTTAGTGTCTATAATTTCTTCCGAGGGGAGGGGGGGGGGAAGAGGGAGGGGGGGGGGTGGGGGGGGGAGGTTGTGTGGTTGTAGTAGT
>NZ_JBPAOH010000278.1:0-5272 GCF_050875635.1 Tolypothrix sp. VBCCA 56010 | reverse complement strand
GATTGCCAAACCACCTGCTACGGTGTCGAGTTCATCTGAAGATAGTTCAACTGCACCGATGTTGTTGATTTCGTTAGTCATTGTTTTTCTCCGTTGTTGTGTAATTTTGGATTTGGAATATTAAGATTTGTTGTGGGGTGAGCATTTTACCCACCCAGGTTGTGTAATTAATTAACAGCGATCGCTTGACCAGCCGAGCTAGAGATTTCTTGCACGTTGGTGAAAGAAACTGTACCGCTACCACCAGGACCTGCAAAGGTTTGTTGACCTACAGCCAGATTCGTTTGCTTGAAAGTGTTAGATGCATCAGATGCAAAACCTTGAACATCACCGAAACTGATTGCCAAACCACCTGCTACGGTGTCGAGTTCATCTGAAGATAGTTCAACTGCACCGATGTTGTTGATTTCGTTAGTCATTGTTTTTCTCCGTTGTTGTGTAGTTTTGGATTTGGGATATTAAGATTTGTTGTGGGGTGAGCATTTTGCTCACCCAGGTTGTGTAATTAATTAACAGCGATCGCTTGACCAGCCGAGCTAAAGATTTCTTGCGCGTTGGTGAAAGAAACTGTACCGCTACCACCAGGACCAGCAAAGGTTTGCTGACCTACAGCCAGATTCGTTTGCTTGAAAGTATTTGTTGCATCAGATGCAAAACCTTGAACATCACCGAAACTGATTGCCAAACCACCTGCTACGGTGTCGAGTTCATCTGAAGATAGTTCAACTGCACCGATGTTGTTGATTTCGTTAGTCATTGTTTTTCTCCGTTGTTGTTTAGTTTTGGGATACGCAGCGTGTAACTTGTTTATCGTTAACTTGGTTGTGTTTGCTGCGTTTGTTTGCTTTCGATGTGTTCATAATAGGAATTTTGCTTTTAGCTGTACATCGGAAAAACGTTGGATTTGCGACGTAGTTTTTATCCATCAAAGTGACTCCTACTAAAGTTGGAGGCTTTATTTAGATTAAAATTTGCGCTCATATAGTGATTGCAGCTTTGGATTAAAGAAAAATTTGATCGAGTTAAGGTGGCTTAGAAATATAAGTAAACAAGACCGTTGATAGAAATTAGAGAAATGCTACCTCGTCTTAAACTTGCGTCTCAATTTACGTTACTTCTGTCACTAATTTTTATTGCTGGAATTGCACTAGGGGGATTGGCATTGTCTAAAGCTCTAGAGCAAAAAGCCGAAATGGAAATGAGTCATCGAGGACAAATGGCTATGCAGATGGTCAATGCAGTAGAAAGTTATACTAGTAAGCAGATTGCGCCGCTGATTGCTCAAATAGCCGATCCACAAACTGAGTTTATTCCAGAAACTATACCCAGCTTGGCAGCAAGGCAAGTATTTGACACGCTCAAACAAACCTGGAAATACAAAGATTTTATTTATAAAGACGCAACACTGAATCCGACGAATTTGGCTGACCAAGTTGACCGATTCGAGGCAAAATTAATTGAGCGGTTTGAAAGCGATCGCACTCTCAAAACTTTATCTGGTTTTCGCGATCAAGCTGGAGAACGATTATTTTATAGCGCTCAACCATTAGCCGTAACAAACTCAAGCTGTCTATTATGTCATAACACTCCGCAGGTTGCACCAAAAAGCCATGTGGAAAAATATGGTACTCAAAACGGTTATGGCTGGAAGCTGAATCAAATTATCGGCACCCAGATTATCTATATCCCTGCAAGTGAAGTATTTACCAACGCTCGTCAAGCGCTTTTTCTATTCATCAGCATATTTATGAGCATTTTTGCATTAGTGATTGTGTTCATTAACTATTTACTTAAATGGAGAGTGATTCAACCTTTAAAACCAATGGCTCAACTTGCTCAAACAATAACTTTAGATCGCCTTAGCGCTAGCGAAGTCAGAAAATTGGAACGTCAAGGATTAACCCAAATCGCTCAACGCACCGATGAACTGGGGCAACTTGGACGTGTGTTTCAAAAAATGGTACGGGAAGTATGCGATCGCGAAGCGTACCGCAGGCATCGCGAACAGCAATTATCCGAGCAGTTGCAGCAGCTTCAAGTAGAAATTGACTCGTCAAAAGTAATACAGCAAGTTGCGGAAATTGCTGAAAGTGATTATTTTCAGAAGCTACAAAAAACCGCAAAAGAGATTCGCAGTCAATGGGGAGGAGGGGAGGAGGGGAGGAGTGGGGGAGGGGGAGAACTAACTCCTAACTCTTAACCAATAACAACTAGCAACTAACAACTATTAAGTAGAGTAGATAATAATGGCGAAAATTGTCTCAATTCATTCTTTTCGAGGTGGAACGGGTAAATCTAATGTAACTGCAAACCTCGCAACTTTGATTGCTCGTGCAGGTTTCCGCGTAGGAATAGTAGACACAGATATTCAATCACCAGGAATTCATGTTCCTTTTGGTTTGGATGAAACCAAAGTCAAGCACACGCTAAATGATTACTTGTGGGGACGCTGTACCATTGAAGCCGCTACTTACGATCTCAGTTCTGTGTTTACAACATCAAAGAACTGGTTTTCTCATAACCGAGGCAAAATCTATCTAATTCCATCCAGCATCAAAACCGGGGAAATCTCGCGGATTTTGCGTGAGGGATATGATGCTCGTTTGCTCAATGATGGGTTTCGTCAGATAGTGCAACGTTTCGGGTTAGATTATCTCTTCATTGATACTCACCCTGGAATCAATGAAGAAACGCTTCTTTCTGCTATTATCTCGGATGTACTCGTGGTAATTCTGCGTCCCGATAAACAAGACTATCAAGGAACAGCAGTGACAATCGATGTCGCACGTAAATTAGAAGTGCCAAAAATGCTCTTGGTTGTGAATAAAGCATTACCTAGCTTGAATCATGAAAGATTGCGGCAGCAAATTCAACAAACTTATAATGTTCCAGTGGCAGGAGTGCTACCTGTTTGTGAAGAAATGTTTCATCTGGGAAGTAGTGATATTTTCTGTTTGCGCTATCCAGAGCATCCTTGGACAAAAACTGTGAGTGCGATAGCCGAAGGCTTAAGCTCCGCTTATCGCACTCCACCTAAGTGAAAATAAAAAACCTGTAAATAAGCCGTTTCATTTAGGCAGAATCAACCGCTAATATCATTTTGTTCAGAACCCCGACTCCGGAGTGCGAAGTCGGGGTAGCAAATTGTAACTTAATATCTTGAAAAATCGCACATTATTTACTATTTGTCACATCAACAAATTCTCTTAATCGTTCTTGCCAGTTAGGAATGGCTTTAAGTTTAGCTTTTTGTCCCAACCTACCTTTAAAGCAGATAGGTAAATTGTCTAATTCGTCCTTAAAATTTTTTTTAGCTCCAATTTGATTATTTTTCTGGAATGGCATTGTTCAAAGCTGTACGTATTAATATACTGGCTTAAATGTCTAGGTATAGCTATCTTTGGGTAGCAATGGAGCGCGATTTTTATGAGCAGTTCTTGCTGTTCAGTAGACCTCTTGCACGAATCATTGATGCCCAGGGCGTTGTGCGTACAAAGTGTTCCTCCGCACACTCAAAAGACTATTTTGAACAGTCCACCTGCGTGGACTTCGTTTGTATAGCCGCACCTGAGCCAGGTATTCATGCAAGAAGTCTAGTATGAAAATTGCATAGGTCTACTTCACCAGAAATAGTGAATAACATACAGGCGAAAAATTACTGATTTCTAACACTATGCTGAACAATGAAATAAAGAATTGTGGCGATTTATTAGATAATTCGTCTCAAAGTTTTGCGTCAATCACTACAAATACATTAGATTCAGATAGGCTGATAAGTACGCTTCGTAATGCTTCCAGTTTTTATAGTGAATTATCTAATGACCTGTCAGATTCAATTTACAAATCTGACAGCACCAATACTAACAATTCAGATTACCAATATACTAATACAACTGACGGTTGGCTTGATAATTCAATGACAGGTCAATTTAGGATTAATTACGCTCAACAAATCATTGATTACAATACAGGTCAATCTATTGGGGATAGTAATGGCGAGTTTGATATTAATAGTTATCCATCAAATAATGATGACCTACAAGTAAGTAATTTTGATGCTGGCGGTGAATTGCATCAATTAAGTACAGATACTTCCTCAACTGAATCATATCTGACTGCACAATCTCGCCGATTTAGTGAAGTGTATGGCTACGGCTTAGTTGATGCGGCAGCAGCTGTTGCAGAATCTATAGGGCGATCGCGTTTTGCTGATGTTGTTAACCGAAGTAATTACTACGATTGGGGACTGGATGCGATTAGTGTACCAGAAGTCTGGACGCAAGGATATTCGGGCAAGAATGTTGTTGTTGCAGTGGTTGACACGGGAGTAGATTATACTCACGCAGATTTGAATGATAATATTTGGTTCAATTCTGGCGAAATTTTCGGTAATGGAATTGATGACGATCGCAACGGATACGTTGATGATGTCATTGGCTGGAATTTTGTCAACAACAATAACAACCCAATGGATTATAACGAACATGGAACTCATGTTGCTGGAATCATTGCGGCTGAAAACAATGGATCTGGGATTAACGGCGTTGCCTATAATGCCAAAATAATGCCGATTCGGGTGCTAGATGAAAAAGGAAGTGGTAGTTTTGACAATATTGCCCGTGGAATTGTCTATGCGGCTGACAATGGCGCAGATGTAATTAATCTCAGCTTAGGCGGTGGTTACTCTTCTACGCTTGAACAAGCGATTAAATACGCAACCCAAAAAGGTGCGGTTGTTGTGATGGCAGCGGGAAATGAAGGTGCATACAAACCTACAAATCCAGCAGCTTTGGCGACAAATTACGGAATTGCAGTAGGTGCAATTGACTACTACGGGTATGTGACTGATTTCTCCAACTGGGCAGGCTCGAATAGTAATCTAAATTATGTAGTTGCCCCTGGTGATGATATCTATTCCACAGTTCCCGGTAATGACTATAAATTTCTGGATGGTACTTCGATGGCTACACCTTATGTTTGCGGTGTGGCAGCACTAATGTTAAGTGCTAATCCTTATTTGACTCCCAATCAAGTACGTCAAATTATTGCCGGAACTGCGATCGGTTAATTTTTTATTTTTCAAGGGATGGGGAGAGGGAGAGGGGGGGAGTGGGAGAGGGGGGGAGGGGGGAGTGGGAAGACAAGGGAGATATAGAAATTTCCTCCTTGTCCACGCCAGTCGCTACAACGGAGGGAACCTCACGCGGCTATTGCTCAAGTCAACGAGTTCCACCTCTTAAGCCTTGCGTCGTTCGCGCAGCGTCTCCCAAAG
>NZ_JBPAOH010000277.1:0-5303 GCF_050875635.1 Tolypothrix sp. VBCCA 56010 | reverse complement strand
TATCTAGTAGTGTTTTCAATTCATCTACTGATTTAAACAGACGGTGGGCAATATACTCTTTACATGAATGCCAGACTAATTCGATGATGTTGTAATCAGGGCTGTAAGCAGGCAAAAATTCTAAAATAAAATTCGGGAACTCTTGAGATATTTTAGCTATAACATCTTGACGTTTATGAAAACTAGCATTATCTAAAATTAAAACAATCTTAGGCCCAGACTGAGAAAAATCTTCAGAACGGTTTGCTTTATCTACCCAAAGATTGCTTAATTAATTCATTTAATTGTTGTAATTGCTCATAAAAAATATCCGCATTCCCTTTTTTAATAAAAAAGCATACCCGTTTCCTATCTAATTCTCTGATTGCGCCCATCACATTCACACGTCCACAACGCCGTTGTCCTGGAACAGAGTTACGTTTTCCCTTTTTACCCCAATTTTTGCGGCGAATCACACGTAAACTGAAACCGCTTTCACGCCCATTTCCATACCTGTAAACGCTCTGGCTGTTCTCGTGCTATTAATAAATATTGAGTAAGTTTCTCTTTAAACTTCGCTCTTGCTATAGGGTCTTGTTTATCTTCTAAACCATATTTAGCCCAAATATAACTATACTTTTTTCGTTTTAAAATCCTCCTCACTTGAGAACTGCTTAAATCAATACCTGTTTTCTCCGTTAAATATATGGCTAATCTTTCTGCTGTCCATTTACCAAATTCGTAACCTAACGATGATGGTTCTTGTTCGACGGTTTTTAATAACAGTTCAATATACTCAGGAGTAGCTTTTCGGTAATGTTCGTACTCTCTTATATTATGTAAAGTTTTGAGATTATCGATCCTCTCCATGCATACACCAATATGCTACTGTTCTAGGAGAACAACCTAAAAATTTAGCAATTTTCTGTTGCGGTTTCCCATCATTTTGCAGCAGAATAATTAGAATTCTTTCCCTAACGTGTGGTAGGTCGCTCTCTTTTAGAGCTTGCTGTAGCTGGCTGACTTGTTCCGACGTTAAAAAGTTTTTGGCTGGTGGCGGCATAGTTGCTTTTCAATGCTTTTCCATTTTTATTATGCAACTTAAGTGCCGATTAGCTTACCCATGAGTAAAGCCTCGGCTTGAAGATGCGTTTGAATCGTCGTTACAACGAACCAGCGCTCCGAAGGCTTAATGCGCTCTTTGCCAAAAGGCATAGGATAAGGAGTTAGCAGGTTTCTAACTGACTAACAAGCACTTCCAATAAACCCAGCGAAAAGTATCACTTCTATTGGTACATAATATGGTCATTCGGAATGAGATAACCTTTCTACTGCTCTTTTGGAGGTCGAATACCTGAGAAGGTGCGCTTTGCGCATGCAGAGAGTAGGGAAGATTGAGCAAAGCTTTGGAAAGCTCCGCCAAGGCCTCAAAAGCAAAGGTCTGGAGTAATTTCCAGAATATGCTGACAGACTCATGGTGATTTGGAAGATAAAGTCTCAAAGTAGTGAGTAGAAATGTCTAATACACAGTCTCAACAACTGATGGTGGAATGGCACAATATCAACTGGCATAAGCTAGAGCGTAATGTGTATAAGCTCCAAAAAAGAATTTATCGAGCCTCTGGGCGTGGTGATGTGAAAGCCCGATCGCAAACTCCACTCATACGTTGATGAAGTCTTGGTCAGCAAGAGCCTTATCGAAACGCACTCCTTTACCTAGGATAACCAAGGAAGAAGACGCTTCTGTGTGGATGGTGTTAAATCACTAACCCCAAAGCAACGTCTCGAACTCATAAGGTTAATGAAAATGGGTTCTAAGGTTAGAGCTACCCGTAGAGTTTGGATTCCCAAACCGGGTACAGCTATTGAAACGACATGACGGCATACCTACAATGAAAGACCGAGCCAAGAAGAGCGTTAGTTAAACTGGCACGCTTAACCAGAATTGTGTTGCGCGATTTTACCCTGCTTCATACGGCTTGGGACTTGGACGCTCATGCCAAGATGCGATAGAAGCAATATTTTTGGCAATTAGGGCAAAACCTAAATACGTGCGCTTACTTGTAAGAAAGTACGTGCTTATTACCCAATTTGGGAAAGTCTAGGTCTCTATATTTTCTTTCTACCTTCTTATTGCTCAGAAATGAATCTGATTGAATCCGAATGGCAACGCTTGAAAGAAGATGAAATTGCCGGACGTATGTTTGAAGACGAATATGATTTGGCTTCTTCTGTCATAAACGGTGTTGATTATCGAGCAAGCATTGGCTCATATCATGCTAAACGCTTCCGTTTTCACTCCTCTTCATCAACAAGAAGCGGTTAATCAATAAAAGAATGCGATAAAAGAATGCGATCGCAAGCCCCGATGCCGCGTAGCGGCATCGTCATTTTCTCCCTTAATTTTTCTTTACATAGCTTTGTTTATTTATTTCCACCCACTTAAGCGCTTAGGCAAAACGCCGCCACCCAAAAAAGAATGGGGAATGGGTGTCAAAAAGATATTGGCATCAAATAGGCAGTGACAACTGGGGAGAGCGCAGCCAGGAAGGAAGGGTCAACCCCACTTTGGCTACTTAACCATGCCGATACCCCAATAGTGCGCCATGTGAAAGTTAAAGGCGAATCGACGACCTACGACGGAAACCTGGTTTATTGGAGTACAAGAATGGGCTAGATTGACACTCCACTGGCTGTTAAGATTTCGCTCCGCTCATCTTAACTGAAAGCCAGGGGATTCTACATTCTACGTCGCAACTTGCTCGCTTCTGGGTTTCCCCAATTAGCGTAGTGGTTCCGACTGTCGGGTAAGATTGGGGTGTTGCCACCCCGCACTCCCCTAAGAACCGGACTTGACACTTTCGCATCATCCGGCTCAAGCCTTACGCAACGGGCGAACCGCACCATGTACGTGTTTGTGACACGCTTTGTGTAGGTGGATGAGGTTTTCTTCTCCATCGTTTCCACCTTTTTTAACAGGGACTATATGGTGCGTATGTAGTTCTTCTCCATTGAAGAGTGGTTCTCCACAGACTGGGTAAATCCATTTCTGTCTAGCGGCAATTCTGTAGTATTTGGTATTCTTGCTAAAATAGTTTTTGCCGTAGTTAATTTGTCTTTTTACCCAGTAGTCCCTTAGCATAGGGTCATCAGGAGAAGCTTTACCTTTAACTTTGATGTGTCGAATGATGTTGGCTTCTGTGGCTCTGGTTAGGGTGATGACCCTTAAAGAACCTCTTCTGCTTGTAGTCTTTGTAGTGAATGTCCAATTCCTTCCACCAATATTTTGGTAGTATTTATTTTTCACCCACGTTTTTGACTTTTTGGGATGTCTTCTAAGACACCATCTCCAAACAGCTTTCCATATTGCATCCTCTACATCATTAAAAGTTTTGCTACTGACAAAGTGCCTATAATAATTAGCCCACCCTCGGATGATTGGGTTTAAGGCTGCGATTACGACTTCTGGTTTTGCCGTTCTATGTTTTTTCAGCCATCCCCTTATCTGTTTAAGAAAGGTATGTACCTTTTGTTTGTGAGGTTTGATGAGGCATTTTCCTTTATAGGCACGGATGTTAAACCCTAGAAAATTGAACCCTTTATCTCTATGAATTATTTGGGTTTTTTCTTCGTTGAGTTCTAATCCTTTTGCTTTAGCCACTCTTTAATTACTGGTAGTATGGCTTCGATGTCTTCTTTAGTACTGGCGGTTATTAGAAAATCGTCGGCATAACGAATGAATCCGTATTTACTAACTTTTCTCTTCTTCTTTTGTCCTGTTCTGTATTTACCTTTGCGGGTGAATGTAACAGTTCTGTAATATTCCCCTAAGAGTTCATCAAGACCATCTAAAGCTATATTTGCCAGTAATGGTGAAATGATACCTCCTTGGGGAGTACCGCTTTCCGTGGGATGAAACACCTCTGCTTCTACATAACCTGCTTTTAACCACTGTTTAATTAGCTCTCTGCCTGGAACATTTCCTATTGCTTTGAGTATGAATTCGTGGTTAATGTTGTCAAATGCCCCCTTGATGTCAGCATCCAGTACCCATTCGTCGCGTCCGTCTTGTAATCTAATCCAGACTTGTTCGATGGCATCTTGGCAACTTCTACCAGGGCGAAAACCATAGCTATTTGCCTCGAATTTGGCTTCCCAGCTTGGATAAGAGTGAATTTTTGACAACAGCTTGTGCGATGCGATTTTTTGTAGTGGGTATACCTAGAGGACGTTTTTTGCCATTTGCCTTGGGTATATAAACCCTTCGGGCTGGTTTGGCTAGCCATAAGTTGTGAGTCAGCATTTGTGTGACTAATTTAACTCTCTGTTCCGGGGTGGTTGCCGCCTGACCATCAACGCCAGCCGTCGATTTTCCCTGGTTTTCTTGAGTTACCCTTCGCACTGACACTCTTCTGGTTAGAATAACTACGTAACATCAATTTCATCAGGCTACGTACCTTATTCCATTGACCGTTCGCGGTTGCACGATAAATTCTCCGTCTGAGGTTTTTAACACGCTTCTTAGCGGTCTTCCAGTTGATGTCCGACCAGTTTTGAAGTTGTTCCTTTGTTCCGATGTCTTGTTTGACTCTATCTTTCACTCAGGTTAAATTCCTTAACTTTGATTTACCGTTTAAGACCCGCCGGAAGTCTGCTACTTTTCAGTATGGGGCAAATTTTGAACCCCTATCCCTTGCGTTACCAAGGGCTTTCGCTTTCTCCGGCATCCTTTACCCTCTAAGTGATTCTGCCTTCCTTGCGGTTGGCTTACTCCAGCAATCGACCGTACTAGAGAACTCGTAGGGCTTACCGTGTTCCGAGGTCTGACTTACGACTGATTCGGGTGCTGCCTATACTCCGGTGGGGGTGTAGACCTATCGCTATCAGCTATCGGACTCTGGTAGCCAACCCACTTACCTTTTGGTTAGAGTGTTTCATCCTCGTTTCACTCTTCGTAACTAACGGAGCTTACGGCAGTTCGCTTTCGCTCACCTTACCCAGTCTTCGCCTTGCGCTTTAAATCCTATGAGGATTAGAAGATATTGCGCTTTTGTGCCTTGCATTCCATTGGGTTCATT
Source organism: Tolypothrix sp. VBCCA 56010 (assembly GCF_050875635.1). Lineage (NCBI taxonomy): Bacteria > Bacillati > Cyanobacteriota > Cyanophyceae > Nostocales > Tolypothrichaceae > Tolypothrix > Tolypothrix sp. VBCCA 56010. Next base: position 246 of record NZ_JBPAOH010000277.1, on the reverse strand, counting down.
ACTTACTACCAACGTAGGCGGAATCAGTGACCCTTTTACATGGCGACTGGGAGATAGGAGTCCCAGGAGAGTCTTTTCCTCTCAGTCAGATGCGCTCGTCTTTCACGTCGCACCCTGTAGCGTTACTTCGGGACTGCCCGTCCCTAGTACACTGCGACAGAAATAATCCGTGGGTTTAGACAAGTAGCGGACGACCTTTATAAGTCCATTTGAAAGGTTTAGCCATTGTTTGATTGAAGTAGGTAA
>NZ_JBPAOH010000276.1:0-5363 GCF_050875635.1 Tolypothrix sp. VBCCA 56010 | reverse complement strand
AGAACGAAGGTAATGAGTAGATGAAATCTGACAAACTACCAGGATAGGAATGAGCGCAAATCGTCGTCACCATTGAATTTACGTAGGGGCAATTCATGAAGAGCCCCCATCGCATTATTGCGACATATGCTTACATAGATGCCCGTGTCACGGAAGACAACACAATTCCCATTGGTAATCGATTGCCTAACTCAGCTCAACATACTGCCAGTTTTTGGACAACTTACCAAATTCAGAATGGCGGTTTAAAAGGTTTTGGAGGAGGACTTGGATTATTTTTTGTTGGAGATAGACCTGGGGATTTACCGAACACATTTGAATTGCCAAGCTTCTTCAGAACAGATGCCACCATCTTCTACAAACGCGATACGTGGCGGGTTGCCCTCAATATCAGAAATCTCTTTGACGTTGAATATTACGAGACAGCTCAAAATAGAAACATTATTTACCCAGGTGCGCCATTCACAGTCCAAGGAACCATTTCATACACGTTCTGATAATGCTAAGTAGGTCGGCATTAAAAATCGTAGTTATGACAAGGGAGTAGGGAGTAGGGAGTAGGGAGTTGGCAGTTGGGGTAAGGCTTTGAGCCTAATTTACATACTGTTACATAGTTATGTTTATTTCTACCGACCTACTTAATGTTGTATAACATTACTAAGTACAACATTGCATAAGTTCGTAGCGAAAATCTGAACGAAGACTCTGCGTACCCTTCGGGTTCATCAGTTCGACGGGAACGCCAGTCCGCTCAACGCTCTTAACCCGCGCACGCGGCTGGCTCAGGAAACCGACTCCGCCGACTGATTCACCTTTGCGCTTACCTTTGCACTCCCACCGAAGCTTTGATGCCTTCTCTTCGAGAGGCTTCGCCAACGGCAACGCCAAGGGCGAACGGAGGAAACCTCCGCTCAAACTTCTCTCTGCGTTTAAAAAAGCTACGAATTAATGCAAAATAGTACTTAGAAGTGTCACACTCACGCCGCAATTAACTAACAACTGACCCACGCGATCGCTCAACTATGACTTATCGTGCATTAGCTTCGTCAAAATGGTGAGTGCAACTGCTCGTCGCAGGGCTGCATTGCCATCCAGATGCTTTCATTATGGCTGCCATTGACTCGGTATCATAATTAAGGAAAAATAAGGTACAGTTGTCGGATCAACTTCATTCAAAGGTACAATCCGCTGATTCTGCATTGTGGCTTTTTCTATAAATTTTGCTCTCTCAGCTAATCCCAATTGTTTCAGCACTTCGTAAACTTTTGTAAAGTGCTTACCCAGCTTAATGATGACAGCAGCATCCGCAACTGCTAATTTCGCCAATAATTCTTCAGCCGGAAGTATCGCAGATAACACCAGAAAAGCATCGTTACGATAAGTCAGCGGTACGCCTAAAGCTGATGCACTCGCCATCACAGACGATACACCGGGAACGACTTGCGTAGGAAATCGTTCTGATAACCGAGTATAAAGATACATAAATGTACCGTAGAAAAACGGGTCGCCTTCACATAGTACAACTACATCTTGTCCAGCGCTGAGATATTCGGCGAGTTTTTCCGCAGCACTATCATAATAAGGTTGGGCAGATTCGTCAATTTTGAAGGGAAAGAGCATGGGTATCTCAATTTGACCTTCAGGTAGATATTCGGCGACAATTGAGCGAGCGAGGCTTTTACCAAACGATACCGGATAAGCGAGTACAGGAACAGTCCGCAATAGCCGCAACGCTTTTAACGTCATCAATTCCGGATCGCCAGGACCGACACCGATACCATAGAGACAACCAGATTTTACCATAATTATTGTTCCTCCTTGGCGATCGCATTCACGGCGGCTGCTGCCATTGCACTTCCACCGCGTCGTCCATGTATAGTAATAAAAGGCACGCCACGGCTATCTTCTGCCAAAGCCGCTTTCGATTCTGCCGCACCGACAAAACCAACCGGAAAGCCGAGAATTAAAGCGGGTTTTGGCGCTTTCGCATCAAGCATTTCTAGTAAGCGAAAAAGTGCCGTTGGTGCATTACCTATAGCAATTACTGCTTCCTGCATATGTGGTATCCACAGTTCCATAGCTGCTGCTGAACGTGTATTTCCTACCTTTTGTGCTAAAGCTGGGACTTCTGGATGGTGAAGCGTACAAATTACAGGATTTTCTCTTGGTAATCGCTTGCGGGTGATGCCTTCTGCTACCATTTGCGAATCGCATAAAATCGGCTTTCCCGCTATTAAAGCTGCACGTCCTGCGGCAACGGCGTTGTCTGAAGCGGCTAAATCTGTGATAATATCAGTCATACCGCAAGTATGAATCAAACGCACCGCCACAGATACTAAATCCGCAGATAAGCTGTTTAAATTTGCCTCTGAGCGAATAATCGCGAAAGAGCGCCGATAAATTTCATCACCATCACGTATATAATCTATCATCGGCTATTGCCCTTCCTCATCAAATAATTGCCGCAATTTGGCAATTGTGTATCTATTCGTAAATTCTCCAAAAGATTCATCAAGCTGGGTACGCTTAACATGGTATACTTGCAACATCTGCAAAATCCGGTGAGGTACTTCAGGAATACAGACGTTAGGATATAACTCACGTCCAAATGCCTGCTGTTTATCCCCCACATAGATGTGATAGCCTTCGACGAATGTTTCATCCTTCTCAACTAAAGTACCCAATAAAGTGATGTCACTTTTGCCATGATAAGCGCAGGATTTCGGACATCCGCTAAAGTGAATTTTTACAGGTACATCTAAGGTGATATGCTTTTTTAAATAATCTGCTAAAGCTAAGGCTTGTTGTTTTGTATCGGTAGCAGAAGATGCACAGCCTGTTTTACCTGTGCAAGCTACGAGAGAACCTTGAATGTGATTTGCATTCCAATGTAAACCCAAGCGTTCAATTTCATCTTTGACGTGGGGAATGCTTGAGTTAGGAATATCGGAAATTAATAAGTTTTGCCAAGGTGTTAATCTGAGCGTTCCACTGCCATAAGTTTGTGCTAAATCTGTTAAAGAGTGTAATTGTTTGCTTAAAAGCTGTCCCAACGGTAAGATAATTCCAATGTAGGAAAGTCCTGATTGTCGCTGGGGATGAACTCCCAGATAATTATAGTTTTTGGGATTTATACTTTTATCTAAAGTTGGTTTTAATCGCTTTAATAAAGGAAAAGGAAGATAACCTTGAGCTTGTTGTAAATACCATTCGACACCTTTATCTTGCAAAAGGTGTTTTAAACGGAGTTTGCTTTTCTTAGTTTGATCTACATTATCCAGATAAACTTGCGCGATCGCCACCACCACGCTTAAACATTCTTTCGGTTGAAGTAAGATGTTTGTCGCATCGCCTAGTATAAGCTGAAAGTAAATATTGTTTTCAACCATTCCGCAGTCTTCAGAAAGAGCGATGGCACTAAATATAATTTCATTAGGGCGATCGCACACTCGAACTGCCCCACCCCCATCAAACGCTACACTAAACTTGGCTGATAATCCTTTTAATTCTGGATGTCCGCAAATATATGCATCTAATTCTCTCACCCAAGGACGAGTATCAATCAACTCTAACGAGTCAATTCCCGCTGTCGGACTCGCCATAATGTTGCGGAGATGATCGACTTCTGTTAAAGTTGCTGCAAGTCCAACTTTTTGCAACGTTGTTAGAACTTCTGGGGTAACACCTTGAATTTTTCGGATTTGCAAATTTGCTCGATTGGTGACATTAACATATCCTTCACCAAAGCTTTCTACAAATTCTGCTAAAACACGTCCTTGTTGACTATTGATAATTCCCCCAGGAATCCGAATCCGAGAAAGAATTCCATCTCGTGCCGGGGTAGCGTAAAATAAACCCGGACATACTGGTAATGTGGCTAGTTCGAGGGTTGGACATGACATGGCAGTAACTCCCCGTGCGACGCAGGGAATAGATAATATAAGTGTTTGTTAGACACCGCTTAAGTTAGCATTCTGACTCAGGTAAACCTTTTACAGCTGCGGCACAGTCCCGGAATTGCACCGGAGTTTCCTAACTTTAAGCTTATCTAGCATATCACGTTCCTCAGTTAGTGCATCACGAATGCCTAATCTTTCTTAAAATATGGATAAATCTAATTTCAACGCAGAGGAGCGCTGAGTAATCGCAGAGGTACGCAGAGCTTTCTTGATTTTAATTCGTGATGAATTTGTGCTTGTACTAAGAATATCCTAACCTACTTTATTTACTCATGGGAAATTCTCAACACTCACAGTTATCTAAAGAAGATGCGATCGCTCTTCTGAATGCGTGGTCATTTCTCGAAATCTTAAAAGTTCAACCAACGAACCAAGGTACTGTCAACACAACCTTTTTTGTAGAGACACAGACAGAAAAATACGTTTTAAAATTATACAACGATTCTATAACTACTGCACAAATTGAGTACGAACATTCATTGCTAGCGTACTTGCGATCGCGCAATTTATCGTTTGTAGTTCCAACTCCCATACCAACTTCATTTGGAGAAACGCTGGTTACAGTTAAGCAGGATAACTCACTACTGCGTGTTGCTTTGCTTCCTTTCATTGCCGGTAACAGCAGCGATCGCCAAAATCTCGCTCATACCCATGCTATCAGTCAGACGCTTGGAGAATTGCATCATGCCCTTGCTAAATTCGATTTTGAAGGAAAAATGGCTCAATTACCCGCATGGGGAGATTTGAATCATATTCATCCGTTAGTCACACCGCTTGAAATTCCAAAGTTGCTTAAATTGACTTTAATGCAGCAACAGCGCCTTGTAAAGACATTGACAGAAGTTATTGAAGCTGCACCTAATCTTTACAAAATCCTTCCAGTTCAAACAACTCATGCGGATTACTTGTCTCCTAACGTTTTGCTGCTGGAGAATCGTGTAGTGGGAGTTTTAGACTTCGAGTTTGCTACTTTTGACTTGCGGTTAATGGATTACGTTGCAGCACTCGACCATTTTACCCGATTTTCTGGGGAAGCACCGAGCTTAGAATTTGTCAAAGCTTTCAGCACTGGGTATGCTAAACACGTTTGCCTTTCACAATTGGAGCTAGAAGCGCTAACATTAGTTTGGCGTTTACAACAAGCAAGCTGCATTGTCTATTGGACAGGATGGCTGATTGAAGGGAAAGTAACTCACCAAAGCGTAGTAGATGCGGTAGCGAGAATGCTGCTGTTGTCAGATTGGTTGGAAGAAAACACTGCTACTCTACTTAGTACAGCATTTCATTAATGCGATCGCGAATCAAACAAAGGCAATAAGAGTGCAATGCGAATGCAGAGCAATGTTATGTTAATGCAGAGCGTTGTTATGTTAATGCAGAGCGATGTTATGTTAATGCAGAGCG
>NZ_JBPAOH010000275.1:0-5429 GCF_050875635.1 Tolypothrix sp. VBCCA 56010 | reverse complement strand
CTGACTCTGCTACTAATAGTACCTCTAAGGAAGTTCTGGAAACATTAAGAATGTGCCAGAAGCCTACACCGACCTGTACTCAGGCGGTGTAGGTAGTTCACAGCATCTGGAGCAAGGAGGTGGTCACACCAAGATGCTAGTGGAGCATATTCGGCAGCATGGAGAGATTCGCTCGTTACCATGAGCGCACTCTGGTTGTGGAGACAGCGTATCTATATTTCAGCTATTATTTTTTGATTTGAAATTGGAGCAAAGCGACGATCAAAGAAAGCCTTCACCATCTCCCCCTCAAATATAATAATAAATATAAATATACTTACTACGGAATTTGTAAAATCATTCAGCTTTTACACTCCTCCACAGCACAATTAAACAGGAGAGATTGATAGAGGACAAGCCAATGGCTTACGCAATCTTTCGCATTGAGAAGCAAAAAACTTGGGGACAAATTGCTGGCAGTGCTGGTCACGCCCAGCGTACCAGAGAAACACTTAATGCTGACCCCAATCAAGAAAATATCTGGCTGATTGGCAATCCTAAACAGGATTTAGTGCAGGCTGTGCGCGATCGCATAAATGAGCAAACGATTCGTAAGAATGCAGTGCTTTGTGTAGATATGTTACTGGCTGCCTCTCCAGAATATTTTCGTCACGACAATGTGGCGGAAGCAGGGGTGTATGAGGATGACAGACTAGAAGCCTGGGTGAAGCTGAACGAGCAGTGGTTGAGTGAGCGATTTGGCGATCGCGTTGTGTCCGCTGTCCTGCACCTCGATGAAGCCACTCCCCATATTCAGGCTCATTTGGTTCCCATTGACGAAAAAGGCAAACTCAACTGTAATGGCATCTTTGGCTCTCCTAAACTTTTGAGGAAATGGCAAGATGACTATGCCTCGGCTATGCAACCACTTGGTTTAGAACGGGGGATAAGAGGTAGTAAGGCTACGCACATCGACATCCAGCAATATTACAGCAATATTAACTCTGACCATACGTTGGATATGGACGTGCTGCTCGACAAAGCCAGAGATAGAGATAGAGCCGAACGTCAGCGTAGGGAGATGGAAGCCACTGCTTCTTCAGCACAAGCGTCAGCTGACCGATTGAGGGAACAAAACCAGCGGTTGCAATTACAAATTCGCAAGCTCAAGAAGCAGCTAGCTTCATTTGAGGAACAGCTGCAAGACATTCCTCTAGAAGATGTGGCTTATGAACTTGGGTTGTCAGACGATAAAGATTTGGAGAGTCAGTGGATTGGTGCGGGTATTGCGCTGGAAATAAACGGAACTAAGTTCTCCGACTCTGGGACACAAACCGATGGTGAGGGTGCGATAGAACTGGTGCAGCACGTTATGGACTATGACTACCCCTCAAGCGTTGCCTGGTTAGCTGATAGATTTGGGGAGACAAAAGCGATCGCTGCCACCACAGTTAAGTCCCAACGACAAGCAGAGGATATTATTGCCACCTACACCGTTCCACAGTTTGAGCCACCAGCACCGGATGAAGATAAGTGGTCGCTCTTGAGACGCTACCTAGTCGAGACTTGTGGACTGAGAGAAAATTTGGTGGACAAGACGCACTCGGTAGGGCGCATCTATGCTGATGCCCAAGGAAATGCTGTATTCTTGCGACAGGCTATGGACTGCACTGATGGACAACTTAGGCGCGGTCGGGTTACGGGAGCCAGTCTCTTGGGAACTAACTTTAATGGGTTAGCACTAGGTTCAAGTCGAGAATCAGGCTGGTTTGGGGTGGGGCTAGGTCAGGGAGACGTGCAAAGAATTGCCCTAGTAGAGTCTCCTATTGAGGTTTTGTCAATAGTTTCCTTGTACCCCAATCCCAAAGTCCCCACTCTCTACTTAGCAACAAATGGAACTGATGCCCTGCCAATGGAGTTAATGCACTCCTTGATGTCGCGTGGCGGTGAAATTTTTGTGGCTTATGGTGCTGGTGAGTCGGGGGAAAAGCTGGCTCAACAAGTGATGGAGCAACTGCCAGAAGCAACCAGAGTCAAACCCCAACAGGGTGAAACTTGGAATGAACAACTACGAATTAGTCAACAGCAACTGAATAGACAAGCGCAACAGAAACAGAAATCTATTGGTGGTGGGGGAATGGAACTTTAATTGCTTGTTGGATGGGAACGCGGCAGTAGGCGATGGTCTCGAAGAGTACCGCCGTTGGCACATCAAGGAGCGTCACGAAGTGAAGCCGACGCACCAGAAGGCATCGCTACAGCTACCCATTAAAGCTAGAACTTCTTGAAATCAAGAGGAGTATTGTCAGAAGAAGGATGCGGTTGTGGAACAAGGCTCGTTACAAAAAATTTAATTACTTCCTACGGAAGTAATTCGTTATTGTCAACCATCCCCATCAAATCACTGAATGCATTTTCAGCTGCCAATAACGTTATTGGCAATTATCCCCATCAAATCACTGAATGCATTTTCAGCTGCCAATAACGTTATTGGCAAGGCATCAATATTTATCTTCATGCTAAAGACTCCATCTCAAACCTCAATTATCAAATTCGTAGAGCGAGTTGGAAATCATTGACTGATACATAAACACGCAGTTCACAGAGCGTGTTTACTGTTTGCAGTTTTTTAAGAGTAGCAACGAAATTGCTTTTCACACTGAATTTGGGGAATGTCCGGTAAAATGTCCACTCCCTCACTGCCAAATTTCTGCTCCTTGCGCCAGTGCAATACTTTGCATCAGTCCTTGTCTCATGCCTCTATCAAATCTGATTCGCCGCTACGAACGTGGTGACGTATGGCAGGAGTTACTCATAAATCAAATTCATGCATTTGGAGCAATGGGTGGTCTCTACAACCAAAATTGGCGATCGCCTGACAGCATACTCGTAGGATAAATCCCATTCAAACGCAGATAAGCCATGCGGTCTGCTCCATAAAGGGGCATTGGCAACCGAGGGGTCTGTAACGCCCCATGATGCAGCAATGTCAGTTTTAAAGTGGTTTCTAGAACACTTTCAATTGATACTTGATGTCCTTCTCCACGCACCGTCAAACGCAGAGGACGAGCCAAACCTACCCGATCTGAAACCTTAGTTGTTACCAGAACCGCTTCACGGGATGATAAACGAAGCGCCAACCCTTTTTCTGGGGAAGTCACAATTTTTTGTTGATTTAAGTTGTAAAGCCTAGGAATTCCAGACTTTTTGCACTCCACCAAAATAAATTTTGAGTTAATTGCTTTAGCCCATTCCAGTAAATGCTCAACTTCTTGACCACAAAAATAGCCATCCCGGTAAATTAAAACAGTTTTTCCTCTCAGTTCAACTGCTGGAAGTAATGTTTCTAAAAGTCGTTGCGGGATTTCTTCACCTGGAATCAAAGCATCTTCCAAGCGATAGCGAATAAACTTCCCTTGTCTATCATAGAGACGCACACTTGCACAGGCATTCAGAGTTCCAGGTAACTTTTCCTTAGACTCTCTGGAGATATCTAACCCAATAAAATAGTCAGCAATCTCTAAAGGTTCAGTCAGAACGAAAGGTAAATTCCCCAACTTTGCCAAAATCCCTGGAATCACCTGATTGAGAATTTGTCGGTGGTCAACACTGCGAAATGTATCAGAATAAATTACCTGGCTAGCAATTCCACGTTTGAGTAACTGCGAGTATACCCGCTGATATAAACTACCGCCATCCTCATTATCGGCACTGCGGTCAATAACGGGCAGAAACGTCAAAAAGATGTCAGTTGGAACCGTCACTAATTCATTAACAGTTTTCTCCAATTTATCAATGGCTTTTTCCAGTTCTGCCCTGGCTTCAGCGCCACTTAACTGAGGCAATGCTTTTCTGTGAACAATCTCACTTTCAAATCCGTAGGTTTTCAACCTTTGCCGAACTTCCTCTAGAAATTTATCTACCTTCAAATCGCAAAGTTTCAAAGCGGCAATGCGAATTACTCTTGATGGTTGACGATAATCATCATGACGGCTGTAAACTCCACCTTTAGAAAGTCCTTTAAGGACTTCACCTCTAATACCCTTAACACCTCTACCAAAAAGGAGTGGGGTTTGCTCAATTGCTACTGGTGGTTGCCAGAATAATGTTGGGTAATTACGGCTGTTGATACTACGCCCCAACTGAAATCCATAAGCAGCTAGAGCAATGCCTGCTTGGTTTTTATATTCAATTAAAAGTTTTTGTCGCTCTGAGTGACTAATTTTAGTTGCCTTGAGCAACTCTCCATATTTAACTTGCAATTGTTCAGCTGTTTGGGCGGTGACGCAGGGACGCAAAGCCATAAGTGGATAGTGAAACTGCTTTTTGTTCTTGCCAAACTGCACAGCAACGAGTGGTTGATTGTCTTCTGCTTCCTCAAGTTTTTGTTTACTAATTGAACCAGTCGCTTTCTCGATTAGTTCTTCTCTGTGTTCCCCAACTGTTCCGACAATTCCAGTAATGGTACAGCTACCACCCCGTTCAATTTCTTGAACTTTCAGACCAATCAAAAGCTTCTCTGGGTCTTGCCGATAAGGGTGATTCTCCAAGAAGTCAGCCAAATCACCCCTTGATACAATACTGCTGTGAATCGTTAAAGTCAGAGCAGGCTTTAAACCCTCTGGCAATTCAACAGTTTCTGCCCAAAAATCAGGTTCTCGTATGACTTCTACTCCTGAATCCGCCCGAACAGTTACAGGTGCAAAGGGACGATTTACCTTTAATACTTGAATAGCAAGCTGGGCAAGGATTAAAGGCGTTGCTTGTGGCTGGCGTACCCATTGAATTGAGTAATAGCGATCGCCAATATCTTCTTTCAATTCCTCTTGAATTTCCGTTTTGGCTTTTCGCCACTTATCTTGGCTAGGCATAGGCTGACCTGGTTGAGCTAAAACAAAAAAATATCCGTTGTGCCAGGTAACAATAATCTCAGGGAACTTCCGACTAAAACGGAAGCCCAAACGATTGCCATCCTGTTGTTCAACTTCTGGAGTCAGCCGAAAGCACATCAAATTGGGTTGTAAGATCGTGAGTGGGAAAATTTCACTTAAAGATGTTGGAGCTTGAGAAACAGAAACGGGCGCAACAGTCATGCAGAAACCTCAAGTTCAGAAAACTCACAAATTGAATTAAATGGGCAGTATTGGCAGTTAATGCCTGGATTGGGAGGAAAAATTCGGCTAAATTCAGATGGGGAATGCCTGTAACGTCGCAAATCTTTCTGATGTTGTTGGGATATCCGCGCCAGTTCAATCTGAAAGGCGTTTAACTGACTAACTGTTGCAGTGATGGAGTCAGACCACTTCCCGTTTTCCAAGTTGTAAAATGATGCTACAGTGGATTGAGTAGGGTTTGCAACTGAATCAAAATAATTAGACAATCTTCACCATAGTTGGACATTTAACCGTTTGTGGCGACTATATGTCCAAGTTTTTAGAAAAAACGACATT
>NZ_JBPAOH010000274.1:0-5432 GCF_050875635.1 Tolypothrix sp. VBCCA 56010 | reverse complement strand
CGTCTGGCTAAGGCGTGAATGCTTTCCGAGGGATAACCGCTTCCATGCTCCCTGTGAAGAAAGAAGTAAATGTCTAGACTTGTCTAGGTTTTATATAGCAGATCGCCTAAGTGGTGTAAGTAAAATACAGCCGTCACTGTGGCGGTAGTTCTATCAATACCTGGATTGTGAAGCTGGATAAAGTCGATAAGATTAACTACCTCGATTCCCGCTTGTTCGGTCGCCGCAGTTAATTCGCTGGTTTGGGCACCTTCATATCGGTGGACTTTTTTTGTTTGGTTTCATGACTTTGGTTGATGATATTGCATAACGCGACTTATGGGCGATCGCACTCCTCACACTGCTTTTCGCCATCGCGCTATGAGTGTGTGTGTGTGAGAGTGCGTTCGCGAAGCGTTGCCGTACTCGGCATCGCCTTCAACAATTATGGACAAACAATGTACTTCGGATTTGACGGAAATACAGAAGGCTTTGAAAAAATCCTAACTCGAATTGCAGATAACCGTGACGGCGGAAAACACGATCGTAAAGAAGTTAGGGCTTATGCGGGCGTGCTTGCTGCAAATCCTGACTGAAATGACAATTGATTCCAACGTCAAGCCAGAAGTGCAAGTAAAACTTGCTGCATTGAGCGCCCCCGGATTGCCCGATCGCGCGATCGCGCCTTTTTAGCCGAAAAAATTCTGAAATTATTGTCGGACAGCGCCAAGTCCAAAACTGATGTAGATATGAGTGATTGTTTTTAGCCCGCGATTTGGAGCCGGACTAACTCCGAGGCGAAACTCCCTCATGTGGGAGTCGCTTTCTCGAGTCCAAATAAGAGCGCCTGATAAAAATAAAATTAAGATCCAAGGTGGTTCTGATTTATGCCGTATTGCTTTCTGGCAATGGGTTTTCACTCGCATTTCAGTTAAGCGCTGCCGCCTTGATAATGAAATTGGCGCAACGCTGGCTACTCAGTTGGATGCCCAAAAAGCTCAGGGGCGTCCGGTAAGGTTGGTGCGATCGCGCTGCAAAGTGCCAAAGCCCCGAAGTTACTATTTAAGGAGTTAGTCAAAACGGTTTGTCTAGAGTGAATTATTCAACGAATCCAGAGGTATATGCTTCACTGTTAATGGCTATGAAAGAACGTGACTGGAAAGCAATGGTAGAATTGTTTGACAGAGAAGACGGTGATGAAATTGAAGCTGATATTAATAGTAAATTGCGGACGGTGATACCAGAACCGTGTTGGGAAGATGACACCTTTGACTTTTTGCGGGAGTATCTTTAAAAAGTGTTAGTTGTTAGTGGTAAGTTGGAGCGTGGATAGGTAATTTTTAAACGGCGTTGAGACGACTGAGGAAAGTACGCAGCCTCGTGCTTTGAGGATGTGAGATGACCTGAAAAGCTGGTCCTTGTTCGGCGACAATACCTTGATCCATAAATATTACCCGATGCGCCGCTTCCCGCGCAAACTGCATTTCATGGGTGACAACTACCATTGTCATTCCTTCGGCTGCTAGTTGCTGCATGACTTGCAATACTTCACCGACAAGTTCTGGATCTAAGGCGCTGGTGGGTTCATCAAATAGGATAATCTGAGGATTCATGCACAAAGTACGAGCGATCGCTACTCGTTGTTTTTGTCCACCCGAAAGTTGTTCGGGATATGCAGATGCTTTGTCAAAAAGTCCGACTTTTTCTAAATACAACCCCGCTAGTTGAGCGCTTTCTTTCGGTGTTTTACCTAATACTTTGCGCGGAGCAAGTGTCAAATTTTCTATTACTGAAAGATGGGGAAATAAATTGAATTGCTGGAAAACCATGCCTACCTGCGTCCGCAGTTGTCGCAGCTGTCGATTACTGAAATTTTGACTGTGTAGGTCAATACCATTAACTGTAAGATGTCCTGCGTTAATTGTTTCTAAACGATTGAAGCAGCGTAGTAAAGTACTTTTACCACAACCAGAGGAGCCAATAATGGCAACAACTTCACCTCGGTTGATTTCACCGCTGATTCCTTTGAGAACTTTGAGGGAACCAAAGTTTTTCTCGATGTTGTCAAAAGTGATGGCGGGGATGGAATTATTCATTTCCAAATGTCAACTAGACTACAGGTAATCTGGTTTAAGTTTAGATGATTGTTGATGAAAGTTGATTTTATTTAACGAACCGCAAAGACGCGAAGGGCACGAAGAAAGGAAATGAAGAGAGTTAGAGTTTGTTTGAGGGTTGTGGGTTGGCTGCGGTTGAGTTTGGTTGTAAGTTTGAGTTGTCTGTTGTTAGTGCTTGGTGGTTGTAGTTTCAATAAAGATGTTGGTAGTGAAGGGAAGACTTTAAGGGTGGCGAATGAACCTGCTTTTCCACCTTTTGAGTTTAAGGGGGAGGGGGGTAAGTCGCAAGGTTTTTCGATTGATTTAATGAATGCGATATCACTTGCGGCTAGTTTTAAAGTTGAGTGGCAAAGTATACCTTTTGATGGTATTATCCCGGCATTGCAAGCACAAACTGTAGATGCGGCGATTAGTTCTTTCACTATTACGGAAGAACGAGCGAAGACTGTTTCTTTTTCGCGTCCTTATTTTAAGGCGGGGTTAGCGATCGCTATCCGCGATAACAATAAAGATATTACTACTTTTGAGAGTCTGAAAAATAAAAAAATTGCCGTACAAATTGGTACAACTGGTGGAAAAAAAGCTAAGGAAATTCCCGGAGCACAAATTCGCAGCTTTGATTCTGCACCTTTAGCGTTGCAAGAATTAGTTAACGGTAATGTCGATGCTGTAATTAATGATGCGCCTGTTACTTTATACGCGATTAATACGGGCAATCTCAAGGGAATTAAAGTAGTCAGTCAATTACTGACAGAAGAATATTATGGCATTCCCACACCAAAAAACTCGCCGAATCTAAAACTAATAAACGATGGTTTAGATAAGGTGTTGCAAAATGGAACTTATTCCCAAATATACCAAAAATGGTTTAAAGTTCAACCGTCAGCATTACCGTTAAAATTACCATTTCAAAATGAGACACGCGCTAGCGGTTCGGGAATATTGAGTTCAATTGGCGTAATTTTGCGGTATTTTCCCATTCTATTACAAGGGGCACTAGTAACGCTGCAATTGACGATATTTTCTGTAGTGCTAGGTTTAATTGGCGGTTCTTTAATTGGAATTATCCGCCTTTCGCATATTACACCAGTGCGCTGGTTGGCGAGGGCGTATGTAGATTTTTTCCGGGGAACGCCTCTGCTGGTGCAAATTTTTATGATTTACTTTGGATTACCTGCGATCGCTCTTGAACTTGGTTTCCCTCTCAACTTCAATCGTCTTGCAGCAGCGGTAGTAGCATTAAGTTTAAATAGCGCCGCTTACATTGCGGAAATCGTTCGTGCTGGTATCCAATCAATAGAAACTGGACAATCGGAAGCCGCACAATCACTCGGTTTGAGTTCCACAGAAACGATGCGCTATGTGATTTTTCCCCAAGCTGTACGGCGAATGTTACCACCTTTGGGTAATGAATTTATTAGTTTACTTAAAGATACTAGCTTGGTTGCTATTATCGGCTTTGAAGAATTGTTTCGCCAAGGGCAATTAATTGTAGCAGAAAACTATCGCGCCTTTGAAATTTATGCATCTGTAGCGGTAGTTTATTTATGCTTAACACTGCTTTCTTCACAAGTGTTTAGTTGGTTAGAAACTTGGATGAATCCCGTTAAGCGATCGCCTAAATCTTGAAATTATTCGTAGTGAGGGCTTCAGCCCTCAAAGACTACTTATACAAACTCCGATATTCCCAAGGATTAATAAACTTAGCATCACTCCAAACGCCGCGTTTTTGTAGCTTCGCTTCGGCTTCAGCTTGCTCAACTAAATCTCTACTAGGACACTTATTTAAGTAAGGGCGATAAGCTTTTGCTAATCCTTCACGCAGCAATACTTGTTGAACTAAAGTGCCATTTTTTAAACGCACTTCGGCAACTTTTCGTCCGTAACGGTCGCTATCAGTAATATTCAAAGTGACGCGATCGCTACTTTGTTTCACTAGTTGCTGCACTCTTTCTTGCGCTTTCGCACCCCAACTAAATTGATTGCGATCGCTTGCACGTTTACTTTCTCTTTCTTTCTTTGAATGCGGTACTTCTGGTGCATCCATACAAGCAAAGCGCACGGTGATATTGTTACCTTTGGCATCTTTGACTGTTAAAGTATCACCATCACTGATTCTTTCTACTATATCTCCGGAGGGTGGGATTAGGCGATCGCATCCCATCAAAGACAAAATCAGGATGGCTGCACAAAACCAAATTAGCGGCTTAATTAATTTCTCCATTTAAACTACCAAAATCTTCCTTTGGGATGATACTACGAAAATGTAAATTTCCTAGTTTAACTTGTTTATTATGGTAGAGAATCCATAAATTGGCGCGTCACGATTTTATAACAAAGTAAAGTTATCATTCAAATTATCTTTGATTAGTATAGGTAATGTAGACGACCCAAACGCTAATCGGGAATCTTTGATGAACTTATTTACGCACTTCATGCATTTGCTGGGTTCTGGTGCTGCGGCTTATTACTCTGCGAGTCAAATTCGCGATCGCAAAACGCGACCCAATGTCCTGGCAGGATTCCAGCTAGCTGAATCTGGTTCAGTACCTTTTCTCGAAGCTTTAAGCCAACGTGCAGCATCTGAAGGCGATACATGGCTGGCAGAGAAACTTGCAAAACACGCATCAGATGAAAAAAGGCACGGTCAAATTTTTGCCCATGCCTTAAAACAGCTTGATAAACAAGTGATTGATTTTAAGAGTTTGCCGAAAAAAACCGACGAAAAGAAATCACAACAAAATCGCAGTCCGTTTTTTGCTGCTTATTTTGAAGGTTATTCTCAAGAACAGCTAAAACCAGATGCCATTGACTGGAATGTATTTATGGCTAGTACCTACATTCTAGAATTGGATGCTAGCAAAGACTTTCGACGGATGGCGTTAGTGTTACCTGATGATAACCCAAGCGATCGCAACCTCAAATTAGGAATGTTAAGCATTGCCACAGACGAAACCGGTCATGCTGCTTATCTTTACGAAGCAATGATGCGGCGGATGCCTGCTTTAGAAGTGCAGAAACTCACTACGGAGTGGCGCACCCGCAAAGTAAACGCCTTATTAGCAATGGTTGGCGGTATCCTCCAGCGCAACGGCAACACACCTTCCCTCGTACAAGATGCTGCACCAACAGAAAACGAGCCAGAATTGATTGTTGCTTAACACTTAAGCTAATAACTCAAGTTGCGGGTTATCAAAATCCGGGTGTTTTTCATCCAGAAATTAGTGCGATCGCTAATGACAAATTCACGGTGGTGCTACGCGCCACCGCGATTTCGACCCAATCATCACGAGCAGTCTACTAGATCGGGTTAAGGTATTAATAATTTCTTACTAA
>NZ_JBPAOH010000273.1:0-5494 GCF_050875635.1 Tolypothrix sp. VBCCA 56010 | reverse complement strand
CATAAGTACTTTTAAGATATTTAGTATCACCTAGCACCTAAAACTACGCAATGGCTGGTTAGCGATCGCCTTGAGGAGAAAACTTTTTGGTTTACTGACACTAGCTGATTATCGCTTAGGTCATAATGACCGCGCAATGCAACCGCAACCCGTAGCATCAAGATTAGGCGAAAGATTTCTTCGTTGGGAATTAAAAGGTACACCAGAGGAGTCTTGGGAAGAGTGCGAACGTCACGCAAAGAATTTAAGGCGACTCTTAGGAGAGAAATCGCTTGTTAACAATGACCAACTGAAGACAGAAAATAATCCTGATAGCACCAAAAATTCGCCCCCCGAATCGGTGCAACTTAGCATATTTGACCAACCAACAGAAGAGATGTAATATAGCAATCCTAAATTATTTAAATAAAATATCAAGATTGTCCACCAAACCTAGCAATCAACTCCTCCCGCGACAATCGCATGAGTAATGGGGTAAATTCTTCAGGTGGTAATGCTAATACTGGTTCAATAATTGCGCTTAATTCTTTATCTAATGAACCAAAACGAACTTGTAGTAAGTTTTCCACTACAAGACGTTCACCTTGTTGAATCCCTTCTTGTTTGGCTTGTTCCCGGTCTTGCTGGTAAAGTGGTTCTAACCGCATAATTAACTCCCTATCATCTTCTTCTAAATTTTGATTGACTCTCAAGTTCTGGCGGAGGTTGTAAACTAATTCTAGCGTCGCTTTCTGAAATGGATGATTGGATGGTAAAGCTTGCAACTCAATAATTGCTTGTGACTGTGTGCTTCCTCTACCCAGTATTCTCAACCACAAGGTTTCCGGTATTTGCGGTAGTTGATGAATAGCGACAATTGCAGTCCGTAAAGCATCACCTAAAAAGTATACTCCTGGCAACCACCCCTCTTTCTGGTTAACATTAAAACTAGATAGTAATGTTGGGGATGCGGTTGGACTAAGAACCCATAGTTTAGGAATATCTGACTCCTGGAGTCTGATTTTATTCGCTTTAGCATCTCGTCGCAATCCAGCTTTTACTTCTAATAACTTTTGAATACAATCACAAATTTCATCACCAGAAGCTGCATTGCGAAATGGTTCTAATATTGCAGGAAATTCCGCAAATCTTCCAAGTAGCCCTAGCAATTGCAAATTAGAGGTTTGCTGTACTGAAGGAGTAAATAACACATCGATTTCTTTTATCTCTCCTGATATTTTTTCTGATGATTTTACGTCTCCATAGGGTTTTAACAGTTCTTCCAGATAATCCTTGGCAAATTGGTCATGTACAAATCGAGTCATTCGATTTTATTGGTTGTTAAGTGTAGTAAATTAAAGTAAGAATATTTTACCGATTTTGATACACTTTTGAAGATATATACTTAAATTATTTATCAAATTTAATTATTTTACTGATAAATTATTAAATATTAATAACTTAAGTTCATATAATTTTTATGAGACCTTTTAATCAAGATAAAAATATGCTCTAATCTGTCTTTTTGCAAATTTATAATGCTCTATTTGCGTTCTCCAATAACTTGATAAACTATAACATAAATTAATATTAAGAATCTTCAAATAGTGATATTAATTATATTTTTTATCAACGGGTCGCGTTCTTGGGATTCTCCGACTTCCGCGCAGCAAGTCTATACGTGAATGGGCGCTCCTCTCCCTGGGGACTGGCGACTGGGGACAGCGATGTGAAATTATGAGTAAGATTTGATTCGGTGCTGCATCGATCCAAATCGAACCTATCCCCAGTAAGAGCGTACCTAGTCCCCAGTCCCCTTTTCAAAAACAAGCCCCATGTCTCAACAGAATCAGAGATTCTAGCCCAAAGAACACAGAGAATTAACACACCTTGAAAGGGCTAGTATTTAAAACTTACGCATTGACAAAGTAGACAATAAGTGAAGTAGGTAAAATCAGGGAAAAACAGGCGATCGCGCTTTCACCAAAAGACTTGAAAGACGGACATTACGACCAAAGCTTACGCTTTGGGTGCATACAAGAGTGCGGCGGACTTTGGCATTGGTGCTCCCATTCCGGCTTTTGTTGCTTTTATCCACCCTTTAAAGCTCCCCTGAACAAGAATGGACAGCCTTGAAGAGTGAAGTATTCGTTCTCGCATCACAGATTATCTGTGTAGAAGCGCAAAGTTTGAGCGGAGGTTACGAGCGTTCGCGATTATGCAAAGTTGCCGCAGGCATCAAAGCTTTGTAAGAGGACTGTTTATTCTTATCTATCATTTGTGATGTCCCACAAAAATAGTGGGTTGTTAACTTGGCGGAACATAACTTTACCAATTCACCCATCAAATAGAGAATGGGTGAATTTTTTTTGCTTGTCAATTTTCATTTCTACTTATTTACAAAACAGGTAATTAAGTAATTATACTAATAATTAATATTATATTCATGTAATTACTTAGAAGCTTTAAAATTACTAACTGTGTGTTTACAAGTATTAAAAATAGCAAATAAGGAGATATTACTTTTGATATAAATCATCTGAAACTAAAGGTTGATAACAGTTGCTTGAAAGCTCTACGATACTAAGATTACAAAGCGATAAAAGTAACGAATTATCAGCTTTAGCAGCGAAACATTGACTGTTTCCTTAAAGAACTGAAAGTTTTTAGTAAGTGTCTTATTTAACAGCCATGACAACCATGAATTTAGGATTTACCCAAGGTTTTAATGCAGGTTTAACGACAGAAGTTTCTGCTGAGGCTGCATATACGAAGGAAATTCCCAAAGTTACTGTAACCAAACTAAGATGGCAGCAATACAGTTGGACTGCTTATAAATTGACAACAGGAGAGCTTGTTTTTAGCGATCGCCAAATGGCACTGGCTGTTGGACAATCCAAAAAAGCTGCTCAGGATTTTGTACACAGCAACAACTTAAACACCATCCTCGTACAACTTCCCAACCGTACCCTGATGAGGGCAAATCCGCTCTCTACAGTGGCAGCTTATTGGAAATCACTCCTAGCACTGGACTTAATTACTAATTCATGCAATTCGTTCAACTGGGAGGAATTTTTAGAATGGGTAGAAAAATCGGCAAGCAAGTTTTTGAAGAGTGAATCCCCTATTTCCAAATTCAAAATAGATACCCAAAACTTAAAAACTGTGGTGTCAGCTCAACCCATAAAATTGCAACTACAAGACGGACTGGCTACTACCAATCAGAATCTAGAACTAGAAGTGCTAGTACTTTTTTCGGGGGAGTACCGCATCAGTTTCCAATCTGGACTCGCTGTAATTGGATCTAACTCAAACTGGTTAAAGCAATTAAAAAATTCCCCTCGAAAGCTAAGAGCGTTAGAAAATAAAGGGTTCTCTGGATTCTCAAAATTCTGTTATGTGCATACGTCTTCATGTGTCCAAGAAATTGAAACTCTTAGTATTGACGACTGGCTGACAATTTGGGAGTATTTTGCCAACCACAATAATACTAAAGCCAGCGCTGTTTTAAAGGCATGTGCCAAAGAAAGTATTCAAAAAAGAGCGGCAAGTGCTGTCACTACCAGATTCAATCTGGCAAGACTCAATTCAAACGAGAGTCAGTTTCTAATGGCTCAATAATTGCGCTTCGCCTGAACCAACTTTAAATGAAAGCGAGTGTCTGCGATACGGCATAGGCACTCCCACCAAGGAGTGCTTTTAACACTAAAACTTTGGAGCATGACGAAGTGCGTGTAAAATAGACACTTTTCTGGTATTTTTTCGAGCGCGATGAAGTGAAGTTTTAAGCAGCTTGCTAATTTTCTTTTAGAAAATTCCAAGTAATATAACTTAATCTTGTAAATAGCCATTTTCTTACTGCACCTTATTAAGAATTGCGCGAACTACACCACTTTTGCCACGACAAGCTAGAAAAAATACATCACCTGTTAAAGTGCCATCTTTTTTTAAGTCAGATACGATGTGACTTAAATCATGACCCATATATCCAGTGATTACTGCAATCAAATTACAGTTGCTTATTTGTGCCTGTACGTTACTGCGACTTATATATGCCTGACTTGAGGGCGCAACCTCAACACAATTTTGTAACCCGTAGTTTTCGCACAATTCACGGAAGACTTCTCGTCGAGTTGCTTGGTGGCCACCGACTAAGGCAAGACTTATAGATGCCAAGTTTTGAGTTTTTGATACTATGTTTTCATCCGAAGCTACTTGTACCTCCATCTGAGTAGCCTCAGCACGACGTTGTTGGCGATACTCAACAAGCTCATTTGCTAAATCCGAGTTAAGACAGAATAAAGCAAGTTTTAAATCTGGAAAAAAAGGTGCTTCGATTTCTTCTTGACGTAATGCGTTATCTATTTCAGCGATCGCTAAACCAAAGTAGTCATTTACTAAACTTTGACGTAAAGTAGGTTGCACATTGATGTATGCTTCCAATCCTTCAAGTAATTCAAAATACTGTAGCGAACTGATTTTCTGTTGAATTGCAAAATTTCTTAAAATATCTAGTTCTTTGTTTAAATATTCCCATTTTTCTACATTAGCAAGCCAGTCTAGCCAGTCAGCATAAGCGTTGATGATTCCTGTCGTGTTTTGTACCTGGTTCCACAAATATAATCTGTCTTTTAATATTTCTTCTGCCTCTGGTAAATCCCGCAGGCGTACTCCAGCCAAATTTACACATAACTCATAATAACTAACTTTGTCTTCATCAGAAATATCACCAAAACCATCAAGATTAGCAACTCTTGCTATGAAAGCGCGGTCTGACAACGTTAATTGTTCATTAGCTGTTTCTAGAAGTATTTGATATACCTCCCCTGCTTTTATTGGATCGCCAACAGTAGCCCATAATTTTGCTAAAGGTAGCAGAATTTGAACTCTACGTTCACCTCTTTGCCAAGCTTTTTCTAAAAATTCACTAGCTTGTGTTTTCTGCCCTAAGTTATAAAGTGCAGCACCACGCAATCCTGCCAACGCTGGTGATAATTCAGAAATTACACTTGGCAATAATTCAATTACTTCTTGGAAACGTTGACTATTTAGCAGCAGTTCTGCATGACGTTGTTGCAACTCTTCTGTTTTTTCAGTAATTGATTGATATATTTGTAAAGCATATTCGGTATTCTCAATTGTTACGTAAGAATCAGCTAAAGCGAGTAGTACATTAATAGCTTTGGGATGTTTATCTTTAAGTTTCTCTAGTTGGGAGATACGTTCGCCTGGTTCAACTTCCAATAACTGCGTCAATTGTTCGTTGAGTGTAGCTCCTTCTATTGTTGGTAAGGGTTCTTGAGGAACCAAAGATAAATGCAATAGTTTTCGTACTCCATTGGCTTGGCGTAACCTCTCTAATTCTGGTAAAAATTCTTGTGCTAATGCTTGCACAGAAGCTAATAACTCTTGTTCAGTAAACCAAAAAGTTTTCTCCTCAGGGCGATCGCTAAAAAATTTTGTAGTAGATGATACTTTTTATTCAGCAAATATTGAACCAGCAAGACTAGGATTG
>NZ_JBPAOH010000272.1:0-5526 GCF_050875635.1 Tolypothrix sp. VBCCA 56010 | reverse complement strand
TTCGCGTTCTTCGCGTCTTCGCGGTTAAAAATAATTATCGAACCGCGAAGACGCGAAGAACGCGAAGAAGGAAATATTTTTAAACTATGTAGAGACGCGGATAGTAAAACGCCTCTACGACGCTTCGTTATTATAAGAAAAATTCACTCTCAAGATAGAGAGACACTTGTGCCGATTAATAGAAGATAAAATATAACGTGCGAAATCTGCCTTCAAACGATGGTATCGAAGACAGCCTCAAACAACTAAAAGTAAGCAAACTGATTCGTGAACTTAGGCAATTAACAACATTGACCCAAGAAGAATTTGCCACATTATTAGGTGTCGCTTACGGTACGATCAACCGTTGGGAAAACGGTCATATGCAACCATCTCCATTAGCGCTCAAACCATTGTAGAGTAGAGACGTTGCAATGGAACGTCTGTAGAGTAGAGACGTTCCATAAGTCCCATCGAGGATGCGTTATTTGATACTTCTTCCCCGTTACCCGCTGTGCAAAAAGAACGACTCGAAGTAGTACAGCGCAACGGACTTCGCTTGCTGAAATTGGTCAACACCTTACTCGATTTTTCCCGCATTCAAGCAGGACGCATTCAAACAACTTATGAACCTACAGATTTAGCCACGCTGACAACTGAACTTGCCAGTGTGTTTCGTTCGCTGATCGAACAAGCGGGAATGCAGTTGGTGGTGGATTGTGCTGCATTACCAGAAGCGATTTATGTTGATCGCCAAATGTGGGAAAAAATTATTTTTAATTTATTATCAAACGCCTTTAAGTTTACTTTCGCAGGCAGAATTGCAGTTCGCTTGCAAAACCTTGAAACTGATATAGAGTTAACAATTGAAGATACTGGTATCGGCATTCCCCCAGAAGAATTGCCGCATTTGTTTGAGCGATTTCATCGCGTGAAAGGCGCACAGAAACGCAGTTTTGAAGGTTCAGGCATTGGTTTGGCGCTGGTACAGGAATTGGTGAAATTACACGGTGGCACAGTCACCGCGACGAGTGTACTGGGGCAAGGTAGTTGTTTTAAAGTAACTATTCGTAAGGGGGAGCGGGGGAGCGGGGGAGCGGGGGAGCGGGGGAACGGGGGAGATGGGGAGCGGGGGAGCGGGGGAGCGGGGGGCAAGGATTCTTCCCAATGACGGCAGGTGCTCCACTTGGGGAGACCCCAAGACCGCACTGCCTCCCCCATGCCCAATGCCCATTGCCCTTTCCCCAATTTCTTATGTGGAAGAAGCGCAGCGCTGGCTGTCTGTAAAAGAGGAGGGGGGAGACAAGGGAGAGGGGGGAGACAAAAAAGCAAGTCACGAGCGATCGCGCATTTTGTTGGCTGACGATAATGGAGATATGCGCGATTATATTCAGCGGCTGTTGAGTTCGCGTTATATAGTTGAGGCTGTCGCAGATGGAATGGCAGCGTTAAATACTATTCGGGAAAATCCACCGGATTTGGTGTTAAGCGATGTGATGATGCCGAAAATGGATGGCTTTGAATTGTTGCGATCGCTGCGAAGCGATTTGAAAACTCAAGAAATCCCGATTATTCTCTTATCAGCACGAGCCGGGGAAGAATCGCGCATTGAAGGACTTACAGCCGGAGCGGATGATTATTTAATTAAACCATTTTCCGCACGCGAATTACTTGCACGAGTCGAATCAAGCTTAAAGTTAGCTAAACTGCGACAAACCACACAAACGTTACATACCGAAGCCGAAACCGCTAAAGCAAATCTAGAAAGCGTTTTAGCAAACCTTGAAGATGGATTTGTCACTCTCGATCGCAATTGGTGTTTCACCTATATCAACGATCGCCAAGCCCAAATTTGGGGAATACGTCGTGAAGAGGCGATCGGCAACCTCGAAGGCTACTTCACGCAACTCAATCCAGCTTGGGAACGAACGCTGGGATTTAGCGAAACCGAACTGAAAGCAAAGCCTTATATTGAGTTTGTGCATCCGGATGATCGAGCCGCAACGCTCTTGGAAGCGGAAAAACTACCACAAGAATATCAAACAATTGGCTTTGAAAATCGTTACCTGACAAAAGACGGTTTTTACCGATGGCTTTCGTGGGACGTTGTGTCCTTACCTGGACAGAATGTTTTTTACGCAGCGGCTCATGATATTAGCGCTCGCAAACTTGCAGAACTTGCGCGAGAACAATTACTAGTGCGCGAACAAGCCGCACGAGAAGCCGCCGAAAACGCCAATCGTGTCAAAGATGAATTTTTGACGGTTCTCTCCCACGAGTTACGCACCCCGCTTAATCCGATTCTCGGTTGGTCAAAACTGCTACAAATGGGTAAGCTGAATGCGGCGAAATCTATTGAAGCGATCGCCATCATCGAACGCAACGCCAAGCTACAAGTACAACTGATTGACGATTTGCTTGACATTTCCCGCATTTTACGCGGCAAAATGAGCTTAACCGTGATGCCTGTTAATTTAGCTACGGTGATTGCAGCCGCTTTGGAAACGGTACGATTAGCTGCCGAAGCCAAAGAAGTGCAAATTCAATATACGACGGCAAACGCAGTCGGTACAGTCAACGGCGATCCAGGACGATTGCAGCAAGTTGTCTGGAATCTCTTATCCAATGCGGTTAAATTTACACCAAAAGGCGGACAGATTACAGTTAACTTGACACAAGTTAAAACAAACGTACAAATCCAAGTCAAAGACACCGGCAAAGGAATTAATCCCGACTTTCTACCGTATGTATTTGAGCATTTCCGCCAAGAAGATGGTGCGACAACGCGGCAATTTGGGGGGTTGGGATTAGGACTGGCGATCGCACGTCAAATCGTGGAAATGCACGGCGGTACAGTAATGGCAGACAGCCCAGGTGAAGGACTGGGAGCTACTTTTACAGTACAAATTCCTTTATTTCGACCGTTTGAGGAGATAAAAAAAGACTCTTCACCCAAATCAGCAGTTAATTTAAGCGGTGTTAAGGTTTTACTAGTCGATGATGATGCTGATTCGCGGGAGTTTATCAGCTTTATTTTAGAGCAAGAACAGGCGATTGTTACAACCGTAGCATCGGGGTTTGAAGCGCTACAAGTAATTGAGCAAGCAATTCCTGATATCGTCGTCAGCGATATTGGAATGCCAGAAATGAATGGATATATGCTTATGCATCAACTACGTATGCGTACAGCATCAATTGGAGGCATCGAAGCGATCGCTTTAACAGCTTATGCCGGAGAATTAAATCAACAACAAGCACTCGCAGCCGGCTTTCAACGACATTTACCTAAACCGGTTGAAATCGATGAATTAATTCAGGCGATCGCTATATTAGTAGGCATGGGGCATGGGGCATAGGGCATGGGGCATGGGGCATTGGGCATTGGGGAGGCAGTGCGGTGGACGGGTTCCCCGGCATAAAGCATCTGCCGTCATGGGGCATTGGTTTTGGCTGAGTCAGTCCTCTAGTAATTGCGGAAGCGATCGCCTCCTCAAGCACCAGAATTCAAGTTTACTTATTATCTATACCTAGAATGCAAGAATCTATAAAAGAAGGACTGGCAACCCCGATCCAAGAATGCGATGAGGAGTTGGATTGGTGAATCATTGTAGGGGCACAACAATGTTGTGCCCTTACCATGTGTTGCATCCCAACGCGAATTCATATTTATGACATACCCGATCCAAGAATGCGATGAGGAGTTGGATTGGTGAGTCATTGTAGGGGCACAACAATGTTGTGCCCTTACTACGTGTTGCATCCCAACGCGAATTCATATTTATGACATAACACACGATTTTAAATCAAAAAGGGATATCAAACAGGAAATCTTGATCATCAAAATTATGTTGCGGGTTGTCTGGATCATCTGCCCAACGCTGGGGATTATTTAAAATATATTCTCGGATATTATCTATAGATTTTTGCTCTCTTCCAATGTGTTCATAAAAATTGCGTTGCCAGATTGATTGTCCTTTGGTCTGCCAAATTATATTAATGCGTTTGCTGACAACACCTTTATAGCTGCGAATAACTGTAGAAATAGAACCAGGTACAGGTTTACCGAATTGTTCTGTGTTGCAGTCAAGATGTTGATTGAGGGCACAACAATGTTGTGCCCCTACAGGTTTATCGGTGATGATTAAGATGCCGTGTAGATGGTTAGGCATGACCACAAACGTATCTAATTCAATATGGGGAAAATGATCGGGTATTGTTTGCCAGCAGTTGAAGGCAATATGACCTAAATAATTTAATTGCATTTCGCTCTTAACCACATTACCAAATAAACATTGCCGCCCTTTGGTGCAAATGGTGATGAAATATGCACCAGGTTGGGTGTAATCGTACCCTTTCAAGCGAATAGAATGGCGGTGATGTATTTGTGGATCATAAAGCATGAATTTTTATATGTAGTTATTAGCAATATGTGTTTATTTTAATCGATGATTTTTATTTGCACCCATATACACAACGTAGGGGCACGG
Source organism: Tolypothrix sp. VBCCA 56010 (assembly GCF_050875635.1). NCBI lineage: Bacteria > Bacillati > Cyanobacteriota > Cyanophyceae > Nostocales > Tolypothrichaceae > Tolypothrix > Tolypothrix sp. VBCCA 56010. The sequence goes on along the minus strand of NZ_JBPAOH010000272.1, from coordinate 1,060 downwards.
CAATGCCGTGCCCTCCAACCCGTTTGGCATCTCAACGAGAAACAATATTGTTTTGCACAGTGCGTATTACATTTGAATGATACTAATTCTTCTACGGGAAGTTACAAATAAATTCTTGGCTGGGGTGAACAGTTCTATCAGGGCACAACATTGTTGTGCCCCTACGGGAGATATTTGTGGTAGCTTTAGTTCGCAGGTTTGTGAAGATGGAATAATAAGGAAAATATTCGCCCTTGAATCACCATCATTCACCCTTGGATCTCGGATATTGCAGTTCTGAGCATGAAGTTTCGAGTTCAAAGGTCGGAGTTCCGAGTTCAAAGGTCGAAGTTCCGAGTTCAGAGGTCGAAGTTCCGAGTTCAGAGGTCGAAGTTCCGAGTTCAGAGGTTGAAGTTTCGAGTTTTGAAGGTGAAAATTGGAGTTCTGAGGCTAAATGGTGGAGATAATAAGTACAGACCATTGTAAGGGCACGGCATTGCCGTGCCCCTACCCATGTTCTTTACTCCAAATATATTTGCGGCAGACTTCGCAAGCGGCTTTTGCTTCCTCTGTTGGCGGATTGGTGAAGATGGGATGGTAACGCAACCTGTCGCAACAGACTTGCAACCATCCACGCCAGTCAGCCCGCCACAACCGCACTGTGCCGTCTTCACCTGCACTGACAATCGTCTGCCCATCCGCGCTAATGGCGACAGACCAGACCCTACCCTGATGACCACCGAAGGGTTCAGCCCTTTGCTGACCTGGGAAATTCCATAACCGCACTGTGCCGTCACCACCCCCACTGACAATCGTCTGCCCATCCGGGCTAATAGCGACAGACAAGACCACACCCTGATGACCACGGAAGGGTTCAGCCCTTTGCTGACCTGGGAAATTCCACAACCGCACAGTGCCGTCTTCACCTGCACTGACAATCGTCTGCCCATCCGCGCTAATGGCGACAGAATAGACCCTACCCTGATGACCACGGAAGGGTTCAGCCCTTTGCTGACCTGGGAAATTCCACAACCGCACAGTGCCGTCTTCACCTGCACTGACAATCGTCTGCCCATCCGCG
>NZ_JBPAOH010000271.1:0-5528 GCF_050875635.1 Tolypothrix sp. VBCCA 56010 | reverse complement strand
GACATGCGATTGGAACCAAACAGATCAACCGCATCAATTTGCCTTCGCGCAGCGTCTCCCTTTGGGAGAAGGTTGTCCGTTTTTGTCTAGGAAAAATGAAGCGGCTGTAGTGCTATCCGAATACAGGGAATAGAAGAACACTTGACGCCTGTGTTGCTGAAGTTGTGAACGCTTTCTTTATGAGAGCCTTGTCGCAAAATTTATCCTTAAGATATGGATGCTACGTAGCCCTAGAAGCGTGCGATCGCTACTCCAATTGTTAGACCTGAAATATTAATTACATCCGTGTAGTACGCTTATATAAGCTTGACTCAAGATTTACTTACTACAAATAATCGATTCCTCATTTAGTAATTAAATGGACAGCAATACCTCGAATCCCTTGAAAAAAATCCTGATTTTAGCAGCTAATCCAAAAGGTACTTCCACTGAGCGTTTAGGTCAAGAATTGCGAGATATAGCCGAAGGGCTGCGGCGTGCCCAAAAACGTGACCAGTTTGCCCTTGAGCAACATTTAGCAGTTCGTCCTAGAGATATCCAACGGGCAATATTAGATTTCAAACCACATATTGTTTATTTTTCTGGACATGGCGGAGGGGAAGAAGGATTAGTCTTTGAGGATGAAATGGAAAGTCCAAACTAGTTAGTGGAGCTGCACTGGCTGGATTATTTGAACTATTTGCCGATGAGACTGAGTGTGTTTTGCTAAATGGTTGTTATTCCGAGGTGCAGGCAAAAGCGATAGCCAAACACATTAGCTATGTGATAGGTATGAATCAGGCTATTAGCGATAGAGCTGCAATTGAATTTGCGGTAGGGTTTTATGATGCTTTGGGAGCAGGGCGTTCAATTGAGTTTGCCTACAATTGGGGCTGTATAGCAATACGAATGGAAGGAATTGAAGAACATTTTACCCCAGTTTTGCTTAAAAAAGAAGAAAACAACAAAGTTGAAATTTTTGTTTCCAATTTTCAAGAAGGTGAAAAACTTAAAAAATTTCAAACACAATGGCTAAGACGCATTCCTAGGCGAAGTATCTTTACTACTCTTGGGGCAAGTGTGGGGGTAACTATTCTGGTAGTACTTGTACGCTTGCTAGGAATCTTACCAGGAGAGTTTTTCTTTTTTAACCAAATGATGAGAGTTCAACCAGTAATCGAAAAACCAGATGACAGCCTTTTAATAGTTCAGATTACTTTAGATGATATTAAATATTATTTTAAAAAATATCCTCCAAAAAATAGTTCTTCCTTGGCAGATGAAATTCTCTATCAACTACTGGAGAAACTACTTAAAAGTAATCCTCGAGTCATAGGTATAGATAACTATCGTTACGCTCCAGCGGAAGGAAATTTAAAGAAGCTAATTAATAACGAGCAAACAAACGATCATTTAATTTTTATTTGCAAATTTCCTGATAAAGATGCAAGTGATAAAGAAGGTCATAGTCCTCCCCCTGATGTTCCTATAGAGCAAGTAGGATTGAGTAATTTTCTGACCGATAGAGATGGAGTTATCCGTAGACAAATTATAGAGATGGGAACTCCAGAAGATCCAGAGACTAAAAACCAATGTAGAAATAAAGAAGAATTAATGGATTCTTTTAGCTTCAAAGTAGCTCAAAAATATTTAGCTGCGGAGAAAAAAGATTATAAAATTTATGGTAAAGAACATGAAAATATAGTGTCTGGCAAAACATTTTTGGAACCACTTAATATTGATATGCAAGGTGGATACAGTTTGAAGAATTTAAACGGTACTCAAATTTTGTTGAATTATCGTTTTGCAGCAGATGCAAAAAATAACCGTTCTCTTCGTAATATCGCTGCTCGAACATATAACGTTAAGCAAATATTGGATACTAAGGAGATTAAAGATTTTGTACAAGACAAAATTGTTATGATTGGAACGCCAGTTGTAGGATATGATTCTCCCTCTAAATCTACTCCCTTTTCTATTGGAGGAGCAGATGAGCAAATGTCAGGATTATTTATTCAAGCACAAATGGTAAGTCAGCTTGTGAGTGCAGTAAAAGATGAACGTCCTTTGTTAAAAGTTATGCATATTAGTTACGATATGCTCTGTATTTTAGTTTGCTCAGTAATTGGTGGAGCTATCTTACCTCAATTATACAAACATCCTCAAAAATTACTTATAGCAGGAGGAATTTGTCTTGGCGGTCTGTACTTTATCTGTTTAGTATTCTTTATTTACCCTATCATTCCCCGCACAAAGCTTTGGATACGACTAGTGCCTACTGCTGTATCATTTGTGGGAAGTGGAGCAGTTAGAATATTTCTTGAGTTGAAATCTCAAAAAAACTCTAAATTTAAATAAAACTTTTAACCTAAATGGATTATTTATTATGTTTTTGAATCAGCTATTTATTAGGAAATGCTTTAGAGCTACCTTAAGCAGTACTATTGCAGTAAGAGGCTGTTTGTAAATGATTATGAAGTAATTGAAGAAGACTTTGCGAGTCGTTTCAACATTATAGCGTTTCCCGATCTAGTGAAGTACGCCTGTAGGGGCACAACATGTTGTGCCCTACACCTCACGATATAATTTTGTACCGCATCTGAATGGGAACCGCTATAAACGAATCATGACTGTATAAATCATAGATTCGCTCCTGCACTGGTAAAAGTTCGTAATCCTTGCTTAGGCGACGGTATTGATTCCACCATGCAAATGTACGTTCGACAATCCAGCGCTTGGGCAATACGTGAAATCCAGGCTGGGTACGGCAAATTACATCAACTTTGGCGTAACTGAATTGCGCAAATCACGCGCTCAAAGTTCTCACCGCTAAAGCCTTGGTCAACCCAAATGACAACTAAATTAATAGTGGCTTCTGCGGCTTCCATCACAACTGCTGCACCTCCTAAACGTTCTGGAAAGTTTGCTTCTGTAACGACGGCTGCCAACACTAATCCCAAAGTATCAACCAGGACAAAACGTTTACGTCCCTTTACTTGTTTCCCACCGTCATAACCATATACCTCCCACGCCAGTTGCTTCAAGTCGGCATCCCCGCCCAACGCACTGGCTCCTTTTTTTCTGCCGTTTTCACTGATTGACTATCAATGATGGCAGCAGTTGGCTTTTGTTTTTTATTCATGCTTTCACGAACTTGGTGCCGCAATTGTGTGTGGATTTTTTGCCACACTCCTAAACGCTGCCAATGACGAAAATAGTTATAAACGGTTATGCCTTGGTGGTAAGTCATGTGGCAATGCACGCCAGGTACATCCTTCATGCAAAACGTAGAAGATTCCATTAATGATTTCTCTTAAGTCCACCTCACGGGGGCGACCAATCGCTTGTGACGCGGGAAGCAAAGGCTCTATAATTTTCCACTCTGCATCAAAAACATCACTTCCATACGCTTTGCGTGTCATTATTTAAACCACTACTCTATTGCTTCAAAATCAATTTTCATTTGTAGCGATCGCCTTACTTTGGTTTCTTCACATTTCTTTAGAAACAGCTTCTAATTTTATTGATAAGTAATCCTCCTCCAATTTTAGCAAATACTACTTTTTGGCAAAATGTATTAGCTTACTTAGGTTTTCAACCACGAAAAGTAAAGGGAACACCTGAAGATCATGGAACGGATGGAGGAGGACGGGGAAATTGCCCTAACTTAGCATTAGCATATGATAATAAGTTCAAAGATATACAATTAACTGCCCTTATCCCTGAAGTCCAGCCATATCCTTCATCCTCTTTAACTCCAAAATCAGCTAAAATTATCTGGAGTGATACTATCAAACAGAGACCGAATCTCTGGTTTTACATACCTTATAAATATGATGAAAAAACACAGTTAAAATTTGCAAAATTTGCCTTAATAGATGAAGACAAACGTCTGGTCACACAACCTCCATTTCTTTTCCAACTTCCTAAGCAGCCTGGTATTGTTCAAGTTAAGATGCCGATAAATTTAGAAGTTAACAAACCATATAAATGGTTTTTCTCGATTGTGTGTGACGAAAATAAACCTTCTAGAAATCCTAGTGTTTCAGGCTGGATTCAGAGAATACTACCAAATAAAGCAGGATTTGTCGTAGAACCATCTGAAGACGTGCTTGCTCGAATCAGTTACCGCGACATCGCTAAACGCGGACTCTGGTTCGATGCATTTACTCGACTCGCTGAAGTTTACCAATCAACAAATCCACAAAGTTATATACAGTCCTCTGTAAAATCTGAAAAATTCACAAAATCTCTAGACAATCAAATTCAAGAGGATTGGCTTGCGGTTTTCAAAGTACTTGAATTAGGCGATGATCAGATTACTAGTGAAATTTCTAAATCTCCAATTTTTAAGTTAGATTGTGTCTCAAGGACTGATGGTCGTAAATGTGAGTAATGTCGCGCTTCTCCCTGCAAAGCCACCGACCTGGGCTGAAACCCAAGCCAGCCGAAAGACAGTGACTTTGGTTGTATAGCCTCACTGTTCTAGAGTCAGGCTTTTTCGGCAAAGGTATTGATTATTACAGCCAGTTCCCTAGCAAAATGTAAGGTGCCCAATATCTTGGATGTTCGCGACCGGGGGATTTTCTCAGTTCTTGTTGAGCTTTTTACAAGGCTTGAGCTTTCGTCAACCCTGGTTTAAGCAGTTGTTCATATAACTTTTTAGTGAACTCAACACTGATTTTATCATCCAATGTCCACAGTGAAGCGATCGCACTACGAACACCTGCTCGAACACCTACACCAGAAATTCCTAAAGTTGCTCGCTTATCACCAGCTGCGGTTTCGCACGCACTTAGTACGAGTAGTTCGATAGGTTCAAGCTGACTCTGAAGTTGTGTTCGGAAAACATCCCCTACTTCTTTGATTGAAATAACTTGGTCGTAAGCTAAGATAAATGTATTTTCAGGGCTAGAGCTAAACTCACCATGTGTAGCTAAATGAAGGATTTGAAAAGCAACATTATTGATTTCACTTTGAAATTGCTTAGTCTTAAAATCGTCATCGGCAAGTTTAGTAACAGAAACTCTAGAGTTGATTTTTTCTAGATTTTTCAATACATCTAGTTCAGCATTAGCATAACGTAACTTAGAAAATTTCCGTTTATCTCGTTCATTTACTTCTGGATCTGGTTCAGCTAAACCAGCCGCGAGAATGTTCAGTTTTTTGCCTTGAAGGACATCAGGATATGGAATATCTAATCTTGGAGCTAGCGCGATCGCATACTTATCTATCAGATACTCAACCTTGCCTGATGCGTTGTCATAGTTATAAACAAGTGCTGCTAATGGAATATTCCGCAAATTAGTATCCAAAGCAAATACAAGTGTCTTAATTTGCTTGTGTTCTTTCTCAATATATTGATTTATATCTTTTACCAGGTACTCATACAATTTTTTAGCTTTTTCTCTAACATCTTCAAACGTATACTCTTCTTCCAAATCTAAGAGGATGTCTGAAAAGTAAGGAAGCTCACGTCACGGTATTCTGTCAGTAGAAAAAACACTTAAGTAGACAGCGTGACGAAAGCAATGAATCCATCTTACCCA
>NZ_JBPAOH010000270.1:0-5610 GCF_050875635.1 Tolypothrix sp. VBCCA 56010 | reverse complement strand
TCAGTTGCTTCGATTGACGACAGGGCGTAGCCGGATCTTGTCGGGTATCATCAGCACGACGCGTCCGGACCAGGAAGACGGGGACAAGATACTGGGTTGTTTTCTGAATTCAGTTCCATTCAATTTTACGGTCAGCGGGTATGCGACCGGGCTGGAATATATTCAAGCCGTTAACGACACATACAACAAGGTCATCGCCCATTCCAAGCTATCCCTGGTGGAGATTGTCGGAATGGTTGGCGAGAAAACAGAGGATCAGCGAAACACCTTGTTCAATTCCACGTTTTCGTACGTTGACTTCTATGTCTTCAATGAAAGTCATAAAAAAACAGAGACTACTCGGCCGATCGTGGAAAATTTCGAGGCCATCGATACCAGTTTTGACCTGATCGTAAGCAATCATGTCGAGCTTGTTGTGAGTATTCTTTATAATGCCACGTTATACGACATCGACGAGATCAGGCGTATTAGTGAATATCTTGAAGCCATCGTCGCCGACATTGCTGCCCGCGCAGCTGATAGGATTGATCCAACAACCTGGATATCCGAAAAGGAGAGGGAGAAACTTATTAAGGTATTGAACAAGCCTGCGATCCGACATGATCGAAAAGGTGAAATTCTGCCCAGCTCCCGGGATACGGCGGGTTATCAGAGTGTCGTCGAATTGATTTGGGAACAGTCGACGGCAAACGGAAGGAGAGTAGCCATCAGCTTTGGAGCAAAGGAGATCAGCTACAGTGAACTTATATCACGAGCTGAAACCATTGCTGCATTTCTTCGCCAAAAGTGCAAGCCGTCTGCCACGATTGCCGTCATGATGAGACGGTCGGACAACATGGTTATTTCACTGCTCGCGATAACGAGAGCGGGTATGTCCTTTGTGCCGTTGGATCCGGCCTGGCCCGCGGAGCGTTTGGCCGTTGCGAGCGCCAGGATACAGGCTGACCTTGTTGTAACCGACGCCGATCTTACGCCTGCTGTTAAAGGATTTCATACCGGCCCGGTACTCACGCCGCCCGACCTGCCGGTAGCAAATGATGACTCCCTGCCTGCGATCCCTTATCCCGACAGGTCGCAAGTGATGTACACACTTTTTACCTCAGGCTCCACAGGCGTGCCCAAAGGGGTAAGGATCACACACGCGAACTTTTCAAATTACATTCGCTGGGCAAACCTGTATTATTTCAAGTCAGAACGGGGTTATGATATGCCCTTCTTTACGCCGTTGACGTTCGACCTCACGCTCACGTGCATCTTTTCGACATTATGCAGGGGCGACAAGCTCGAGATCATGCCTGACGTCGAACTAACGGACACGCTACATTCAATTTTTGAGCAGTCCTCTCGCGTGAATGCGGTTAAAATTACCCCCTCGCACATCAGCGTGCTGCAGTCGGTTGGACTGACCACCACACCTGTCGGTCTTGTTATCATCGGCGGAGAGGCACTACACAGGGAACAGGTGGATACACTGCGGAGCCTCAATCCGGACATCGAGGTGTTTAATGAGTACGGACCAACGGAGACCACGGTTGGATGCACCGTATCGGAGATTGGACATCGCGAAGAGTTCATCAACATAGGAAAACCGATCCACAACCTTAGAATATACATTTTAGGTGAGGAGAGAGAATTGTTGCCCGAGGGTGTTCCCGGGCAAATTTATATTGGAGGAGACGGGTTGGGCGAGTATGTCGATGGCCGCGATAACAAAGATAGATTCTTGGAGCCGTTTAGTCCATGTAACGAGAGGGTCTATCGTTCGGGCGACTTGGGAAGGTGGCACCAGGGTAACCTGCAGTATCTCGGACGTACCGATCGGCAGGTTAAGCTGAGAGGTTTTCGAATCGAGCTGGATGAAATCGAGAGTCACCTCATGATGTCGGGTTATGTCAACAACTGCTGCGTGACAGTGGAAGGGGATAACCTGATCTGTTATTTGCCCGAAGGGAATCTTACCCAAGTAAAGGACATCGACGCTGATTTACGGGAACGGGTTCCTGTGTACATGATCCCCACTAACTACCTTTTTGTTTCCGAGTTCCCGCTCAACAGAAATGGAAAGGTGGACCTGAAAAGACTGCGTGAGAAGGTATCCGATAAGGTCAGCCTAGAGAGAACTTTTGTGGGCCCGGTGAACGAAATGGAACGAACTATTTCTGAGGTATGGAAAAAGCTCCTTCAGAAAAATCAGGTTAGCACCAGTGATAATTTTTTTGAGCTCGGTGGTCATTCGGTCCGTGCCATGCAATTTGCCGCGGCTATGCGAAAGCGAGGCATCGGTGTGGCATTAACCGACCTCTATTCAAATCCTGTTCTAAAAAATCTTTCGGATTTTCTTTTGATTAAATCGGGACAGGGTCACCATCCTGACGAGATACAACGGGCATCCGCAAAAAACAAGTACAAGACGTCGCATTCGCAAAGAATGCTTTGGACTTTCAACCAGGCGGCCAGCGACCGGTCGATGTACAATATTCCATTGGTATACAAGATTAACTCGCCGGTCGATGTAACATGTTTTGGAAACGCTATCCAGATAATGCTCCAAAGACATGAAGCGTTGAGGACGGTATTTTCATTCAGTGAAGAAGGGCTTTTTCAGATTGTTTTGCCGTATGCTGAAGATCTGTCGCCGCTCAGATATGAAGACTTTTCATCGCAGAAAGAGGCGCTTGTAAAGGCCTTGCAGTCAGTACAGAAAATTGAAACATACCAGTTTGATCTCGAAAAGGCGCCCTTGGCAATCTTCTATCTCGCGAAAGTTTCTGATAAAGAGTATGTTTTCTGTATTAATGTTCATCACATTGTCTTCGACGAATGGTCTGGCGAGATTTTTTTCTCCGAACTGCTAAAGGCTTACGAGTCAGGGCTTTATTCAAGAGCCGTTGTTCTTCCCGCCATAGCTGCTCAGTATAAGGATTTTGCGGAATGGAAAAACAACGCTGCACGGCTTGACGCCGATGAAAAGTTCTGGAAGCAAATGTTCGACCGGCCGATCGAGCCCCTGTCGTTGCCGTTTGATAAAGAGCAGGTCGAAGGCGACAAGATCCGAAGCGATGTGTACGTTACCGAGGTCAGGACCGACTTTGCCAAACGGCTTTCAGCTCTCGACACCAGGGGAAAGGCAGTAACAACGTTTGTTGTCTTTCTTTCCGCATTCAAGATCCTCCTTTTACAGTATACGAGGAAGACAGATATCTGTATCGGTGTTCCTTTTTCAGGCCGAACCAGCGAGGACATCAACCATACGATCGGATTCTTCCTTAATATTCTTCCTGTTCGAAGCCAGATCGATCCAAACGAAACTTTTTGGGACTTCATGCTGCGGGTGAACGATATCTTTACACGATGCCTGGCTCACAGCGAGTATCCGTTTGAATTGATCCAGGAGAATCTCGCTCAAAGCGAGCTTTATCAGGTCGGCTTTACATGGCACGAATTTGCAATATCGGAACAGGAAGCACCGGCCTCGAACCTGCGTTTTGAACAGGTCAGATCAGTTCAGCACATATCGAAAAGGGGAATCTGGCTTCATGGTTATGAGAAAAATGGCGCTGTCAGTCTTTCCATGGACTACTACTCGAATCTCTATAGTCGCGAAAGAATCGAGCTGATGATGAGCAAGTTTAAACGTATCCTGGATATCGTCAGTAAGGATTTTCGGATCAAGATCTCCGATCTGGAACCGCAGCTCGAGCAGGGTTCGGCGTTGCGGAATGAAATTGTCCTGGACTTTTAATATGGAGCGTCAGCAGAACCTTGAATTTTGGTATTCGCGAATCACTGGTTCCGGAGAGCAAGGCTTGTTTCCAGAGTATCTTCAGCGTGGCAATACGCGTGGAACGTTCAAAATACCCGTGCCGTTCGACCTTTCTCAAAGGATTAGAAAGGCAGCCCAAGGAAATGACGACGGCGAGATGCTGTTCTACCTCGTGGGCCTGCTGTTCCAGCTAAATGGAATAGGACTGGTGGTAAATTCTTTGTTTGTGGTTCCCCGCCGGTCAGGCTCCGAAGCCTCGCCTTTTTTTGTTTCCGGCAGAGTAGACAGACGATCCTCCATGCGAAATTTCGTAAAGAGCTTGAAGGAGCAGGTCGAAATGTATCTCACAAAGATCGACTACGACTCGCAGCGCCTCGTGGACCTCGTCGCCTTTAACAGCAAAACAGATAAAAGCTCCCTCCCTGAGGTCGGGCTGATTTTCAAAGGAAATGATCCGCCATCCCGGATTTTTGGATTCCCGAAGCTGCTGGTTTCAGTCGGCGAGGAGGAAGGAAGAGATATTGTTCAGATCGTTTACCACCAGGCGTGTTTTGCTGAGGCGTTTATAGAACGATTTGCCACATCTTATCTACTTGCTATCGAGCGAATTCTCACACGGTCGGAATCATCGCTTGACGACGTTGTGTCTAACGCCATCATCGACAACGAAGCCCTGAGCGCGCCAGTCACATCACATGACAACCTGGCCGGGCTATTTCACGCAGTTGCGTGTTCTCAGGGCGCTAGCATTGCTGTGAAAGACAAGACTTCAACCTTTAGCTATCGTGAGTTGGACGAGTGGAGTTGGCGGATAGCGTGGGAATTGCAACGACGCGGGGTATCGGCTGGGGAGCGTGTAGGTCTTGAATTGAAACGAACGGTATACGAGGTCGCAGGCATACTGGGTATCCTGAAGGCGGGAGGGACGTACGTACCGATCGATCCTTCCTATCCGGCCGAACGGAAGGAGTTTATCCGGCGCGATAGCGGGGTGCGCTTGCGGCTGATCGATGCTGATCAGCAGCCAGACGATTCATCGCTGGTGGTACAGCAATGCATGGATTGGCAGGAAGGTTCGTACGATATATGCCGGGGTGAGGACTCCATTGCGTACTTTATCTATACGTCGGGGACGACGGGTTATCCGAAGGGGGTTAAAGTGAGCGACCGGAATGTGTTGAGTTTGTTGTTTCATGATGGGATTCCGTTCGAATTTAGCTCGTCGGACCGTTGGATACAGGTACATTCTGTAAGCTTTGATTTTTCGGTATGGGAGATATTTGGCAGCCTGTTGTATGGAGGGCAGTTGTACGTTGCGGGAGATGAAGAAGTAAGAGATGCCGAGAAGCTAAGCGAGTTGATCGAAGGGGAGCGGATCACGGTGCTGAACCAGACGCCCGGGATGTTCAATTACTTGTGGGAGTACATCGACCGCCGCGGGGAGAGTTTGCGGTATGTTGTTTTCGGAGGGGAAGCGCTTCAGCCTTCGCGGCTCGCCGAGTGGCACAGGCGTCACAGGTCTGTAAAGCTGGTGAACATGTATGGGATCACCGAGACGACGGTTCACGTTAGTTACAAAGAGATCGGGGAGGCTGAGATCGCTTCAGGAAGCAGCAATATAGGCAAGTCGTTGCGGCACCTTCGGTTGTACCTGGTGGATGAATCTTGCCGAGCTGTTGGTCCAGGCGTTGTTGGAGAGATCGCCGTTGGTGGATGGGGAGTGAGCGCAGGTTATCACAACCGGGAAGAGTTGACGGCTTTGCGATTTGTTGAAGATCCATGGAACGAAGGGAATAAGATGTACCTGTCTGGCGACCTGGGAGTTCGGTTGGAGAACGGGGATATAC
>NZ_JBPAOH010000269.1:0-5668 GCF_050875635.1 Tolypothrix sp. VBCCA 56010 | reverse complement strand
GCGTCTGGCTAAGGCGTGAATGCTTTCCGAGGGATAACCGCTTCCATGCTCCCTGTGAAGAAAGAAGTAAATGTCTAGACTTGTCTAGGTTTTATATAGCAGAACAAATATCATCTACTCCCGCAACTCCTTTAAAACCTCTCTCCGCCAAAGTCAAACAGCATACATATTAGGAACGTGGGTAATGGGTAATGGGTAATGGGTAAAAGTACTTTTTTACAACTAACAACTAACAACCAACAACCAATTACCAATTACCAATTACCAATCACCAATTACCAACCAACTACTTTCGATACAACCGACCATTACGAACTTGTACCACAGGATGATTGCACCGCCGCACTAACTGTTCATCGTGGGTGGTAACAATAACCGTTGCCCCAAACGAGTTTAACTTCTGGAGAATTTGCATCACTTGCCAAGAATTATCAAAATCGAGATTTCCAGTTGGTTCATCTGCCAAAATCAGCGGAGGTGTAGCTACGATCGCTCGCGCAATACTCACCCGTTGTTGTTCTCCTCCAGAAAGTTGATCGGGAAAGCAGTCAGCTTTGGAAAGTAAACCTACCAACTTTAAAGTTGGTTCCAAACGGCGTAGAATTTCCTTACGGGTGTATCCTTGAGCTTGCAAAACAAAAGTTACATTTTCCGCTACAGTCCGCTGAGGAATTAGCTTGTAGTCTTGAAATACAATGCCAATACGTCGGCGCAAAAAAGACAAGCGATCGCCTTTCATTTTTGCCACATTACACTCATCAACCATCACCTCTCCCTGTGTAGGCAACTCCTCACCATACAGCAGTTTCAACAACGTTGATTTACCCGAACCACTAGGACCAGTAATAAACAGAAAATCTCCCTGTTTAACTTCCAGATTCAAATCAAACAACGCCTGAGAGCCATTGTTATAGATTTTTGTCACCGAGCGCAACTGCACCATCGGCACAGTACTTTTACTGCGTCCTTGAGTTTCCCTCTCCTGAAGAATAAATTTTTCAGTAGTTTCTTTCGGTGTCAATACTGGCATTGCTGAATTTTACCTACACATTAGCTTTAAAATAAGAATTCCCAGGCAGAACCTAGGAATCACAAATTCAACACCAAAAATTCCAAATTTTTTGCGTCCCCTCACCCTGGAAGATACACAAAAGCGAATCAGCGGTAAGACCCTTTGTTGTTCCAAATACCGCCGTCACCTTAGAAAGGTGCGGCTACTCGAACAAAGCCTGTCTTCGCAGGCTAAAGAAATCCAGCCTGCGAAGGCAGGCTTTGTTTGTATAGCCCCAGGCTTTTAGCCTGCGGGCGATTCGCCACAACGATTCTGTTTAACTAATTGCCCCTCTTGCCGTCAACCGATAAACTACAGCTTTCCAAGCAAATTCCGGCAAAGCCAACATTCGGCGCCAGCGCCAAGGTTCTTGATAAAGTCGATACAGCCATTCAAGATTATTATCTCCCAACCACGCAGGAGCGCGAGATTTCGTCCCCGACCAAATATCAAAACTACCACCAACGCCGATCCAAATTGCTTGCGGACACAAATGTCGGTTTTGAGCAATCCATAACTCTTGACGCGGCACTCCCAAACCGACAAAAATCACTTGAGGCTGTAATTCGCTAAGAGTTTGTCGTAATTTTTCTTCTTCTTCTGGCGAATGATAGCCGGAGTGAGTACCTGCTATACGCAATTTCGGTAATTGAGAAAGCCAAAACTCTGCTGCTGTTGCAGCCACTTTTGGCGCACCTCCATAGAAAAATACTTTTGCGTCAGTATGACGCTCAACTTCTCGCAACAGTTTTTCTGCTAGCTCAATTCCTGGACAACGTTGTATTTTTTGCCTTAATAGTAACTGTAAATACAGAACTACCCCCGCTCCGTCTGGAATCACTAATTCAGCAGCTTGAATCACCTTAGCTAAAGATGTATTTCGTTCTGCTTGCATAGTCATTTCTGCATTTAGCGTTACCACATGAGTTCCCTTACCTTGTTGCAGTCGTTCTAGCAACCAGTTGGGATAGTTAGTCATTAAATGAATCGGTAGTCCCAAGACCGAAAACACTTGATAGCGTATAGACATAGCCTATTCTTGATTAGCCTCACACCAAGTTCATCGAACGATAGTCTATCAAATTAGTTCCAAATTCCCCATCCTCCCCCACTCCATTATCTCCCCCATCTCCCCCCCTCTCCCCATCTCCCCATCCCCCTCTCCCCATCCCCCCCTCTCCCCATCTCCCTATCTCCCTATGCCCCATTACCGTTAAACTAATTGGTATTGGGTGCTTCCAGTTATGGTAAAGTAGCCCTGATTTTATTGTTAGTCATGTTCGCATAAAGAACAAATACCTAAAACACGGGCAATCTTCTTATGTATTTGACTTACAAAGCGCCTTTATATGTTTTTCAGATGTTTTAAAACTGCATCTGCTAGCACTTTTTAGTAAACTCGATTTGACAGTTAAGGTAGTGTAACGGGCGGAAGTTGATTATGAGTAAAATTCGTGTGGCTCTAATTGAAGATCATGACCTCACCCGTGTGGGTATTAAGACAGCACTACTACAAAAGGATGAAATTGAAGTTGTCGGCGAAGCTGCGACTGCGGCTGATGGAATGAAGATGTTAAAAACGTTACATCCCGACATCGCTATTATAGATATTGGTTTACCAGATAAGGATGGCATTGAGCTTACACGCGAAGTAAAATCTACTGCTAGTCAAGAAAGCTTAGAAACCAAAGTGTTAATTTTGACACTGCGGGATAATAAAGAAGCGGTGCTGGCAGCTTTTGCGGCTGGGGCTGATTCCTACTGCATGAAGGATATCGGGTTTGATAATTTACTTGAAGCAGTGCGAGTGACTTACAATGGCAATTCTTGGATCGATCCAGCGATCGCCCGCATAGTTTTACAACAAGCACAACAAAATCCACCCAAGCCAGAAGTGCCATCAGTAGATAGTAAGAGCTTTGCCCTAAACTCTGATTCCCTGGAAAATGAAGAAATTATTGACCCATACACCCTGACAGAAAGAGAGTTAGAAGTGTTACAGTTGATCGTCGAAGGTTGTAGTAATGCATTAATCGCCGAAAGACTGTACATTACCGTCGGAACGGTGAAAACTCATGTCCGGAATATTTTAAATAAGCTATGCGCTGATGACCGCACCCAAGCAGCAGTCCGCGCTTTGCGTTCTGGGTTAGTGGGATAAAGTTAATCGCTCGTAAGCCAAAGAAAGGCGATTAAAGATAAGTTTACATCTTTGAGGAATTTATACATTCAAAGTGGGTATCTTCTCTTTAATGAGTGCTTACTTTTGTATTGTTTTGTTAATTATCGGGTGAGATAAATAATTCAGCAACTCGCTATTAAAGAATCTGAAAAATAAAGTCAAATATGACTGAGACAGATGCAGGCAAACTAAAGCTGATGGTGGTGGATGATGAGCCAGATAACTTAGATTTACTCTACCGCACTTTTAGGCGAGATTTTCAAGTATATAGAGCAAGTCATGCACGAGATGCCATCGAAATCTTAGACAGAGAAGGCGAAATGGCTGTAATTATCTCTGACCAAAGAATGCCAGAGATGAACGGCACAGAATTTCTCAGTCGCACGGTAGATCGCTTTCCGGATACGATTCGGATTTTGCTGACAGGCTTTACTGATGTGGAGGATTTGGTAGAGGCGATCAACTCCGGTCAGGTGTTTAAGTACATCACTAAACCGTGGAATCCCGATCGCCTGAAAGCAATAGTCGGGCAAGCGGTTGATACATATCTGGTGTTGAAGAAACGCACGGCTGAGTTGCGTCGCGCTTTGCGACGAGAATCTTTGTTTAATGCAGTGACAACAGCAATTCGCGAGTCTTTGGACTATAGCAGTATGCTGCAAAAGATTGTCGCCACCATTGGACAGACATTTGAAGCGACTTGTTGTTTACTCAAACCAGTGGAAAGCGATCGCCTCACCCTAGATGAGTTTTCTTACCAAAACCCCAAAGTTCCCATCAACTGTTGTACCTTTGACCCCAGCTTGTTGATTTCAAAAGTTCTTGAAACCCGTCAATATCAGGTATCTTCAGATACACAAGACGGCTGCTGTCATCAACTAGTTGTGCCTATAAGCTATCAACAACAACTTTTAGCAGTTCTTGCTTTATATCAACAAGGAGGCTCAAGCACTTGGCGAGATGAAGATATCCAGCTAATTGCCGGAGTCGCCGAACAAGCAGCTTTAGCCCTCTCCCAAGCAAAACTCTATCAACGTCTGCAAGAAAAGCAACAACAAATCAGCGCCGAGTTAGAAGTTGCCCGCCAAATTCAAAATAACCTGCTGCGCCAAAGATTACCGGAAATCAAAGGCGCAAAAATCCAAGCTTGCTGCTACCCCGCCCGCGAAGTAGGAGGAGATTTTTTTGAAGTTTTTGCTCATCCCAAAGGTGACTTATGGTTAGCAGTCGGTGACGTTTCCGGCAAAGGTGTCCCGGCAGCTTTATTCATGTCAAGTGCTATTTCCGTTTTGCGCCGCGAATTATCTGTAGAATTGCCACCGCCGCCAAACGTAATTATCCAAAATCTCAACCATGCTTTGTCTGAGGACTTGATCGGCAACAATTGCTTCATCACCCTCGTCTTAGCTTGTTATACCCCCACCACTAGGGAACTGGTTTACGCAAATGCCGGTCACATCTATCCGATGCATTGGACAGCAAGTGCAAATTTGGCAGAAAATCCCAATTACCTCAAGGTACGCAGCATTCCTTTAGGGATTTTACCCAAATGGCAAGCACAGTCTGGTCAATTAGTTCTTTCTGCTGGAGATACCTTGTTACTTGCCAGTGATGGTATTACTGAAGCAATGGTATTAAACCAGACGCAGTTAAACAAGAAAACTGTGGATGGCACACAGCCAGCTAGCCATTCTATGTTGAATCAAGAAGGTCTTTGGCAACTCTTAAAAAGTGAGCCGAAACCACTTTCTCTCAACCATTTGCTAGCCCGCATCCAAGCAGACAACAACGTTCAAGAAGATGACCAAACTATTCTCTCACTGGAGGTTATGTAAGTAATGAAAAGTGAGCTTCATGTACCAAGTGATTTGAAGTTTTTAAGCATCGTCGAAAGCTGGCTGCTAGGATGCTTACAAATCCAGCTAGGAGAGACAGTTGATTGGTCGCGGCTATCAAGTCGTTTGCGGCTAGCTTTGGTGGAAGCTTACTCAAACGTAGTACGTCACGCCCACAAAGATCAGCCCAATGCGCCAGTTTTAATTCGCTTGGAACTCAAAGACCAAGATATAGCCTTAGAAGTTTGGGATCGCGGTGAGGGCTTTGATATGTCTACTTACTTTCCTCCCAACCCAATGGACAAGCAAGAAGGCGGTTATGGTTGGCTGATTATGCATCGTCTAATGGATAAAGTAGAATACCAGTTGCAGAGTGATGGTGGTAACTGTCTCAAGTTAGAAGTCACTCTGTCTGAACTAGGCAAATAAGTCAAAAGGTTGAAAAAACTTTGCTTTCGTAGTGGGCACTGAAGTGCCCAAATTAAGCGATAAATCGCTTATAGCAATTCTCGGTTACGTGAGGTACACCCGTAGGGGCACGGCAGTGCCGTGCCCCTACACGCGACGATATAATGTTGTACCGCATCTGAATGGGAACTG
>NZ_JBPAOH010000268.1:0-5694 GCF_050875635.1 Tolypothrix sp. VBCCA 56010 | reverse complement strand
AGCAGGACGTTTACTTCGGAGCGATCCGGAGTAGATCAAGATTAATACTATGGAGAGTTTGATCCTGGCTCAGGATGAACGCTAGCGGCAGGCCTAATACATGCAAGACGAGCGGTAAATGGTTCAGCAATGGACTATGAGAGCGTCGTAAGGGTGCGTAACACGTATGCAATCTGCCCTCAACTGGAGCATAGCTCGGCGAAAGCCGGATTAACTCTCCATAAGATCGTAGTGCGGCATCGTACAGCGATAAAAATTCCGATGGTTGAGGATGAGCATGCGGATGATTAGCTAGTTGGTAGTGTAACGGACTACCAAGGCGATGATCAATAGGGGAACTGAGAGGTTGATCCCCCACACTGGCACTGAGATACGGGCCAGACTCCTACGGGAGGCAGCAGTAGGGAATATTGGACAATGGGTGCAAGCCTGATCCAGCCATGCCGCGTGCAGGAAGAAGGCTTTCTGAGTTGTAAACTGCTTTTGCCAGGGGATAAAAAGAGCGTGCGCGCTTTATTGAAGGTACCTGGTGAATAAGCCACGGCTAACTACGTGCCAGCAGCCGCGGTAATACGTAGGTGGCAAGCGTTGTCCGGATTTATTGGGTTTAAAGGGTGCGTAGGCGGTCGATTAAGTCAGTGGTGAAATACGGCAGCTTAACTGTCGAGGTGCCATTGATACTGGTTGACTTGAGTACTGATGAGGTAGGCGGAATGGACGGTGTAGCGGTGAAATGCTTAGATATCGTCCAGAACACCGATAGCGAAGGCAGCTTACTAAGGAGTAACTGACGCTGAGGCACGAAAGTGTGGGGATCAAACAGGATTAGATACCCTGGTAGTCCACACTGTAAACGATGATTACTCGATGTTGGCGATACACGGCCAGCGTCTTAGCAAAAGCGATAAGTAATCCACCTGGGGAGTACGCCGGCAACGGTGAAACTCAAAGGAATTGACGGGGGTCCGCACAAGCGGTGGAGCATGTGGTTTAATTCGATGATACGCGAGGAACCTTACCTGGGCTAGAATGCCCTTGACAGATCCAGAGACGGATTTTTTCGCAAGAACAAGGAGCAAGGTGCTGCATGGCTGTCGTCAGCTCGTGCCGTGAGGTGTTGGGTTAAGTCCCGCAACGAGCGCAACCCTTATCTTTAGTTGCCAGCATGTCATGGTGGGGACTCTAGAGAGACTGCCCGCGCAAGCGGAGAGGAAGGAGGGGATGACGTCAAGTCATCATGGCCCTTACGCCCAGGGCTACACACGTGCTACAATGGCGCTTACAGAGTGTTGCGATCCTGTGAAGGAAAGCCAATCACAAAAAGAGCGTCTCAGTTCGGATTGCAGGCTGCAACTCGCCTGCATGAAGTTGGAATCGCTAGTAATCGCGCATCAGCAATGGCGCGGTGAATACGTTCCCGGACCTTGTACACACCGCCCGTCAAGCCATGGGAGTCGGGAGGACCTGAAGCCAGTTGCTGAGAGGCGCTGTTTAGGGTAAAACCGATGACTGGGGCTAAGTCGTAACAAGGTAGCCGTACCGGAAGGTGCGGCTGGAACACCTCCTTTCTGGAGATCTGGTTGGAAACAGGTTTACGAGCAATCGTGGAGCCTCATACCAGAACACCTTGGTTAGGTCCGCTATCAGGCAATCATTCGAGATATTGAAATAGCTTTTAGCTATGAGCTTTTAGCTGTTAGCTAAGAAGCAGGACAGAGCAGGCGCAAGCCTGAGCTAAAGGAAGCAGAGACAAGGACAAGCGGAAAGCCATCGTACGCACGACCGGCTAACAGCTCACAGCTAGAAGCTAAAAGCTAGTTAGAGGGCGTGTAGCTCAGGTGGTTAGAGCGCTACACTGATAATGTAGAGGTCCGCAGTTCGAGTCTGCGCATGCCCACTGTAGTCGCCAGGCCGGAATGGAAGGTGTACAGGAGAGTGAAGTCTCCGGTCTACGCTGAAGTTCAGGCGGACCAAGGGGGGATTAGCTCAGCTGGCTAGAGCACCTGCTTTGCAAGCAGGGGGTCATCGGTTCGAATCCGATATTCTCCACCAGGAAAGAAAGAGGCAGCCGCCAAACGAGGCGTTGCCGCAGGAAAAGAAGTATTGAAGTATTGAAAAGGAAAAGGAGTTACAACGCCTCACCGGATCTGCATCGGTAGATCGGCCAGGGGCAGGTAGCTCGCGGCTGTCAGCGGGAAAGCTGAGAGCCACGTTTCCAGATGTCCACGTCGTCCATCAAGCGAGCCGCTTGTTGGAACACGGAGGACTAGACACTGGAGAAGAGTTCATTGACATGTTGAAGAAAGAGTAGTAATAAGTAGTAGTGGTGTGTCGTAACCAGCAATGGTGTAAACACATATAACTAGATACAATTTAAGCGAGCATACAAGGTGAATCCACTGTCACTGTGAAGTGGCAGATGCGATACGTGCCTGGGATGTCTGAGAAGACGTTCCGGGATTATAGAAGTAAGAAAGGGCGTATGGGGGATGCCTAGGCTCTCAGAGGCGAAGAAGGACGTGGTAAGCTGCGAAAAGCTGCGGGGATCCGCAAACAGGAATTGATCCGCAGATGTCCGAATGGGGAAACCCGGCCGCAAGGTCATTCCGATGCAAATCGGGAAGCAAACCCAGGGAACTGAAACATCTAAGTACCTGGAGGAAGAGAAAACAATAGTGATTGCGCCAGTAGTGGCGAGCGAAAGCGCAAGAGCCCAAACCTGAATAGTTAAGGCTATTGAGGGGTAATAGGACTACATAATTGAAGTCGAGGAGATCTGAACGGTATGGGAAAGCCGGCCAAAGAGGGTGATAGCCCCGTAAGAGAAACTGAGATAGAGAGGTAGTATCCTGAGTAGGGCGGGGTTGGAGACGCCCCGTTTGAATTTGCCGGCACCATCCGGTAAGGCTAAATACTTTTGAGAGACCGATAGTGAACCAGTACTGTGAAGGAAAGGTGAAAAGCACTCCGAACAGGAGGGTGAAAGGAGAACCTGAAACCATACGCTTACAAGCGGTCGGAGCTTCGTAATGAAGTGACGGCGTGCCTTTTGCATAATGAGCCTACGAGTTACTGTCACTGGCGAGGTTAAGCATTATAGAGATGCGTAGCCGGAGCGAAAGCGAGTCTGAATAGGGCGCATAGTCAGTGGGAGTAGACGCGAAACTTTGTGATCTACCCTTGGTCAGGATGAAGTTCCGGTAACACGGGATGGAGGTCCGAACTAGTAAACGTTGAAAAGTTTTTGGATGAACTGAGGGTAGGGGTGAAAGGCTAATCAAACTGAGAAATAGCTCGTACTCCCCGAAATGCTTTTAGGAGCAGTGTGAGGGTTGAGTTTGTTAGAGGTAGAGCTACCAATTGGACTAGGGGGAGTCACATCCTACCAAATCCAGATGAACTCCGAATGCTAACAAATATACCTTGCAATGAGGGCATGGGTGCTAAGGTCCGTGTCCGAGAGGGAAAGAACCCAGACCTGCAGCTAAGGTCCCAAAATCTATACTAAGTTGAACTAAGGTGGTTCAGTTGCTGAGACAGCCAGGAGGTTAGCTTGGAAGCAGCTATTCCTTTAAAGAGTGCGTAACAGCTCACTGGTCGAGCGACAGAGCATCGATAATAATCGGGCATCAAGTATAGTACCGAAGCTCAGGATTCTTCCGATTCGTCGGGAGAGTGGTAGGGGAGCATTCTATCATCGGAGAAGCCGAGGGGTCACCTGAGGTGGAGAGGATAGAAAAGCAAATGTAGGCATAAGTAACGATAAGGCAGGTGAGAACCCTGCCCACCGAAAGACTAAGGGTTCCGCGGCAATGTCAATCAGCCGCGGGTAAGTCGGGGCCTAAGGCGAATCCGAAAGGAAAAGTCGATGGACAATTGGTTAATATTCCAATACCGATAACATGAGCGATGTGGAGAAGGAGTAGTGAAAGTTCTGCGACCGGACGATAGTGGTCGTTTAAGGGTTTAGGTATATCGTTTCCAGGCAAATCCGGAGACGGTGCTGAAACCTGAAAGTAGGAGAAGGCTTCGGCTGACTCTAGTGAACGTAATCAGACTTCCGAGAAAATCCGCTAAGCATATTGTGTTATTGCCCGTACCGCAAACCGACACAGGTAGTCGAGGAGAGAATCCTAAGGTGCTCGAGAGATTCACGGCTAAGGAACTCGGCAAAATAATCCTGTAACTTCGGGAGAAGGGATGCCTAATTTCTAGCAATAGAGAAAGGTCGCAGAGAAATGGCCCAGGCGACTGTTTAACAAAAACACATGGCTATGCGAAATCGCAAGATGAAGTATATGGCCTGACACCTGCCCGGTGCTGGAAGGTTAAGGGGGGAAGTTAGCCGCAAGGCGACGCTTTGAACTGAAGCCCCAGTAAACGGCGGCCGTAACTATAACGGTCCTAAGGTAGCGAAATTCCTTGTCGGGTAAGTTCCGACCTGCACGAATGGTGTAACGATCTGGGCGCTGTCTCAGCCGTGAGCTCGGTGAAATTGTAGTAACGGTGAAGATGCCGTTTACCCGTCACGGGACGGAAAGACCCCATGAACCTTTACTATAGCTTCACATTGATATTGGGAAAATGATGTGTAGGATAGGCGGGAGGCAGTGATCTGGTGGCGCTAGCTATCAGGGAGTCAACGGTGAAATACCGCCCTTTATTTTTCCGATATCTAACCATATTAAGTTATGGGACATTGTGTGGTGGGTAGTTTGACTGGGGTGGTCGCCTCCGAAAGTGTATCGGAGGCTTTCAAAGGTATGCTCAGTACGCTTGGTAACCGTACGTGGAGTGCAATAGCACAAGCATGCTTGACTGTGAGACAGACAAGTCGATCAGGCACGAAAGTGGGATATAGTGATCCGGTGGTTCTGCATGGAAGGGCCATCGCTCAAAGGATAAAAGGTACTCTGGGGATAACAGGCTGATCTCCCCCAAGAGCTCATATCGACGGGGAGGTTTGGCACCTCGATGTCGGCTCGTCACATCCTGGGGCTGGAGAAGGTCCCAAGGGTTGGGCTGTTCGCCCATTAAAGTGGCACGCGAGCTGGGTTCAGAACGTCGTGAGACAGTTCGGTCCCTATCTGTGATGGGCGCAGGAAGTTTGAGAGGATCTGACCTTAGTACGAGAGGACCGGGTTGGACCAACCGCTGGTGTACCGGTTGTCGTGTCAGCGGCACGGCCGGGTAGCTATGTTGGGACGGAATAAGCGCTGAAAGCATCTAAGCGCGAAATCCACCTCGAGATGAGACTTCCTTACAGGGACGTCAGAGACTATGACGTTGATAGGCTGCAGGTGTAAAGTCAGAGATGGCAAAGCTGAGCAGTACTAATTACCCAAACGCTTCATAATAGAAGCCTCACCTGGGTCTTCGGATCCGGGTGAGGCAGCGAAAACAATTAACACCAGGCATGCTCGCTTAATACTATTCTTTCTTCCAACATGTCAACGATATTGACGGTGTTCCAAACGAGGAATACCGATCCGCGGTCGCCCAGGCGTCCGACGGAGCGATCTTAAGGTGACTATAGCGGTGGGGATCACCTCTTCCCATTCCGAACAGAGAAGTTAAGCCCACCAGCGCTGATGGTACTACGGTAAAACGCGGGAGAGTAAGTCGTTGCCTTTTTTTATTCCTTCGCCCTATGCGAAGTCAAAAGCCTCAATGGAAACATTGGGGCTTTTTTGT
>NZ_JBPAOH010000267.1:0-5699 GCF_050875635.1 Tolypothrix sp. VBCCA 56010 | reverse complement strand
ATAAATGCCTCGACCAAAGTTGAGGCTGGGCAGGACGTAGCCCGATACACGGTAGAAACTAGTACTTGTTACGAGAATTTACCGGGTTAAATGATGTCCGTTAGATTATACTGAAGCTTTTATTCTTTTATTATGTCTGACACGCAATCGACGAATCTACCCCCTGACCTTGCAGCCTTTGGTGATAGCTACGCCGAATTATTTGGTGAAGTGCCACCATTACCGAAAGCAAAATTCGAGTTTAGTAGTGAAATCGACCCGGAGGGATTGCGACTCGCCGATAAATTTCGCGCTCACGCCTTCTACAACAAAACTTTCGACACCAAGACAACGCAATTAATGCTGTTTGGGATGCTGTTAGTTATGGGTGTCCCAGCTGCAAAACACCACGCGATCGCCTCCCGTCGCGCCGGCGCGAGTTGGCAAGAACTGCACCAAGTCACCGAACTCGCATCAGCAGTCGTCGCTTTAGGTCCCTTCAACAATGGTAGCGCCATTTTAAACGAACTCCGCCACCAAGAAGGAAAACACAACCAACAAAGCAACAAGTAGTCATACCAATTTAAAACAGTAGGGGCGGGGTTTCCCCGCCCTTCACCTTACAACAATCCATGTATCGTTTATTAACAGTAATAAAAACATCGCAACCCTCGTAGAGACGTGACAATGGAACGTCTCTACAATATATGTAATTTGCCCGACATAATATAAGGTAAGGATTTCCCACCATTACACAAGTTTCGAGTTCAGAACATCAACTTTCGAGTTCAGAACACGAATGTTGAGCTTCAGAACATCAAGTTTCGAGTTCAGAACACGAATGTTGAGCCTCAGAACATCAACTTTCGAGTTCAGAACACGAATGTTGAGCCTCAGAACATCAAGTTTCCAGTTCAGAACACGAATGTTGAGCCTCAGAACATCAAGTTTCCAGTTCAGAACTGGAAACTTGAAGTTAATAGGGCGAGCGATCGCGATGGATTGCACACAACTAATACCAATTTAAATAATGTTTGCGACACATAAATTCTTCGTAGGGGCACGGCATTGCCGTGCCCCTACCCATCTGTCGCATTCTTTTTTCTATTTAGTATAATATCATACATATTCGGCGTTGACACACATATAGTAGAGACGTTCCGCCCTCACGTCTCTACATGTAAAAATTTGAAATTCATCCTCAGATTCAGCAACGCCATATCTCAACTTCAACCAAATAGCTGTATAGTCAATAAAAGTCTAGAGGAGCATCTCCAGTTTATGAAACTGCTTTTCATGCGCTTCTGGCTGATTCATGGGAGTGCGCTACTATTTTTATTTAGTTCTCAACCAACAGTTGCACAAATTAGCCCGGATGCAACCCTACCGATAAACTCCAGAGTCAGACAACAGAACAATGTAAACCTCATCGAAGGAGGAACAACCGCAAAAACAAATCTATTCCACAGCTTTGAGACATTTTCTATTCCTACTGGTGGTGTCGCTTTCTTTAACAATGCTCTAAATATTCAAAATATTATCAGTCGGGTAACGGGTAAATCTATTTCTAACATTGATGGTACAATCCGCGCTTTGGGTACAGCAAACTTATTTTTGATTAATCCCAATGGAATCGTATTTAGTCAAAATGCCAAGTTAGATATCGGTGGCTCATTTTTGGCAACTACTGCTAATGCCATCGAATTTGGCAATCAAGGCTTTTTCAGCGCTGATAACCCAGAAGCACCTCTGCCCTTGCTGACAATAAATCCTTCGGCGTTGTTTTTCAATTCCTCTGCAACTGCACCAATTCAGGTTAACTCAGTTGCACCTTCAGAATTAGATCCATCAAGCACATTCACCGCAAATGGTCTGCGTGTTCCAGACGGTCAGAATTTATCTTTAGTTGGCGGTGATATCAATATAAATGGTGGCGGATTATTTGCTTTTGGTGGTCGAGTAGAGTTAGGAGGATTTAGAAGTGCGGGAACAGTTAAGTTAAATGGAAATGGCAGCAATCTGAGTTTAAGTTTTCCTGATGGGGTAGAGCGAAGTGACGTATCACTCAGCAATAATGCTAATGTGAATGTGCGCGGTCAAGATGCTGGCAGTATTGCAATTAATGCCGGAAATTTAAATCTGGCAAATCAAAGCCATATACTAGCTGGGATAGCATCTGGGCTGGGTTCAGCCAAAAGCATTGCCGGAAATATTGACATTAATGCACAAGCAGCAGTAAATGTTCAAAATGAGAGCCGTATTGATAATAGTGTGCAACCAAAGGCAATTGGACAGTCAGGTGATATTAACATTAACACCGGCTCACTATTTCTGGGCAATGATGGAGACTTGAATGTCAGCACCTTAGGAATCGGCAATGCTGGTAATATCACCATTAATGCTAAGGATACAGTTTCTTTTGATGGGGCAAGCAGTACTAGTCCGAGTGCAGCATCTAGCGATGTCGAGCCGGGAGGGGTGGGTAAAGCAGGTAACATCAGCATTACTACAGGGTCACTATCTCTAACTAATGGCGGTTCTATATTGTCCTTTTCTTTATCTAGAGGGGATGGTGGCAATATTACTGTGAATGCACGAGATACAGTATTTTTTGATGGACTAGCCATCAGTCAAAGGGGAACTGCACGTAGCGGAATATTCAGCGGTATTATTCGAGCTGAAGCCGTGGGCAAAGGAGGAGACATCAGCATTACTACTGGTTCCCTGACAGTTAAAAATGGGGCTAGATTATCTGCCAGTACTTTTGGTAGAGGAAATGCTGGCAATATCAATATTACTGCCAGAGATGCTATTTTATTTGATGGGGTGGATACACCACAATTGATGAGACCAAGTGGTGCATTCAGTATTGTGAGTGACACAGCAGTGGGTAATGGAGGTGACATCAACATCACCACTAATGCCTTAACTCTGAGAAATAACGCTCAATTGAATGCTAGTAGCGCAGGACAAGGATTTGCTGGAGCCATCAAAGTTGATTCTAACTTCATCCGACTGGAAAATCAGGCACGTATCTTAGCGAGAACTACATCTGGTAACGGTGGAAATATTACTTTAGGAATTCAAGACTTGTTGCTATTGCGTCGTGGAAGCCAAATCTCCACTAATGCCGGTACCGCTGAAGCTGGCGGCAACGGCGGTAATATTAATATTAATGCCCCTTTAGGCTTTTTACTTGCTGTCAAAAATGAAAATAGCGATATTAGCGCTAATGCTTATGAAGGTTCTGGTGGCAAAGTGCAAATTCAAGCTTTAGATATTTTTAATATCGAACAGCGTAGCCGAGAAGACTTAATACGCCGCATAGGAACAGACAAACCCAGCGAATTAGATGCTCAAAAGCTACAGTCTAACGACATCACGGCAATTTCCCAGGAAAATGCGGCATTGAGCGGACAAGTAAATATTATTACCCCTGAAGTTGACCTGAGTTCAGGATTAGTGGAATTACCAGTTAATGTAAGCGATCGCTCTAATTTAATTGCTCAAGGTTGTCCAGCAAATCAAGGCAATACATTTACAATCATCGGACGCGGGGGTTTACCACCTTTACCAACTGAAGCACTGCGTAGTAATCAGACTGCAACTGTCGATTGGGTGACGTTGGAGCAGAACAGGAGAGGGGGACAGAGGGAAAGGGGGGGAATTACTAATTTAAGTGGCTCTAAGTTGCCAAATCAAATGGTAGCAGCTACTGGTTGGGTAATTAACAATAAAGGTGAGGTGACGTTAATCGCCTCTGCGCCAAAAGAGCATATAAATAACTTTTTGTCAACGCCAGCTTGCCCTATTGCAGCACCCGTTACTCAAGATTGAGGGATCGAGGAGATGAGAAGAAAACGGTGGCGATTTATTGTAGCGGTACGACGTTTTTTTAAGGATAAACTTCAATTTGCAGAAGTCTTTTTACGCTCTCAGACTAAAGTCTGGAGCTACACAAACAAAGCCTGCCTTTGCAGGCTTTTAGACATCAAGTCCGCCTGCGCGGACTTAGTTCGTGTAGCCGCGAGTTCACTCGTCAGGTACTTTTTCAATAAGTCTAATAAACTTTTTGCAATCAGGAAAAAACCTTTTCCCCTCTTTATAACAGTATTATTTATCACTTGTTCAATTTCATCGCCGGTGTTTTCTCAAGTTGAACCCCCAAATGGTCAAGTATTGATTGAACAAGGTCGAAAACTCTATGAAGATGGAGAGTTATCGACAGCGGTGACGATTTTGCAACAAGCAGCTTCTTCTTTGCGAACTCAAAAAGATAAATTGGGAGAAGCGATCGCCTTAAGTAATCTCTCGTTAGCTTTTAAGCAACTCGGACAATGGGAAAAAGCAGATCGAGCGATCGCTCAAAGTCTTTTAATCTTAACAACCTTACAAAATACCCGAAATTCGGCATCAGTTTTGGCGCAAACATTAGAAATTCAGGGAAATCTGCAATTAGAACTAGGTAAAGCAGAACTTGCTTTAAACACATGGAAACAAGCTGAAAAAATCTATGCCAAAGCAGGTGATGAAGTTGGCAAAACTCGCAGCTTGATTAACCAAAGCATTGCCCAACAAGCCTTAGGACAATACATACAATCTCGCATGATATTAGAGGAGATGTACCCCCGTCTGGAGAAGCAACCAGACTCATTGGTTAAAGCTACTGCTTTACGCAGCTTGGGTGATGTGGTGCAATTGGTTGGTAATTTAGAACTATCCTTAAAAGTTTTGCTGAAAAGTCGGGACATAGCCGAAAAATTACAATCTCCTCCAGAAATAAGCGCCGCTTTGCTCAGTTTAGGTAACATTTACGCAGCTAATGGTAATAGAGAATCGCGGCTGGACACAATAAGTATTGAAGAGTATACGCCCTTGCAGTATTTAAGCAAATCTATCTTCACTCAAAATATAAACGCTATCAAATTTTACCAGCAAGCAGCGCAATTTTACTCACAAGCCGCTACGATATCTACTTCACCGCTTGGACAAATCCAAGCACAACTAAATCGACTGAGTATGTTGTTGTCACTGCAAAAATGGTCGCAAGCACAACAATTATCGTCTGAGATACAGTTAAAGCTGAGGAAAATACCACCCAGCAAGACGGCAATTTCTGCCCAAATTCACTTAGCTGAGAGTTTGGTATACTTAAAACAAGCTACCAATGCAGACATCCCATCCTGGAAAGAAATTGCTGAAAGTTTGGCAACAGCGATTCAACAAGCTAGAAGCATTGAGGATAAACGTTCCGAAGCATATGCGAGCGGTGCGCTTGGTGGATTGTATCTGAAAACCGAAGATATAACGAACGCGCAGAAATTGACCGAGCAAGCTTTGATACAAGCTCAGGCAATTAAAGCCCAGGATATTGCTTATCTTTGGCAATGGCAATTAGGACAGATACTCAAAATTAAAGGCGATATCAGCGGGGCGATCGCCTTCTATACTCAAGCAGTAGAGACCCTAAAATTTTTACGCAATGATTTGATTGCCCTAAATCCAGATGTGCAATTTACCTTTCGAGATAATGTAGAACCTGTATATCGGCAATTAGTTGATTTACTCTTGCGACCCGTAGGGGAGAGGGGGGGAGGGGGAGAGGGGGGGAGGGGGAGACAAGGGGAGGACACTTCCGTGCGGGGGTTCCCAAGCCACTGCGTTGCGGAGGTTCCCTCCGTTGAAGCATGTGGCGTCCCCGTTAAGGAACGTGTCCGTGG
>NZ_JBPAOH010000266.1:0-5710 GCF_050875635.1 Tolypothrix sp. VBCCA 56010 | reverse complement strand
CCTCCCCTTGTCCCCCCCTCCCCCCCTCCTCCCTCCTCTCACTTTAATCCCAGCTGTTGCTTTAAGGCGTCTGGCACGTTAACTGCTGTATCTAACCCGCGCACATTTTGCCAATGTTGATTTTCATTCCAAGTTAACTGTTCTAAATTAGCGTCGCTGAGGTCGGTATTGCCCAGAATGGCGTAGCTGAGGTTGCTATTACTGAGGTTGGCGCTGCTGAAAATAGCACCGCTGAGG
Organism: Tolypothrix sp. VBCCA 56010; assembly: GCF_050875635.1. Classification (NCBI taxonomy): domain Bacteria; kingdom Bacillati; phylum Cyanobacteriota; class Cyanophyceae; order Nostocales; family Tolypothrichaceae; genus Tolypothrix; species Tolypothrix sp. VBCCA 56010. Next base: position 5,473 of record NZ_JBPAOH010000266.1, on the reverse strand, counting down.
TTGCTACCACTGAGGTTGGCGCTGCTGAGGTTGGCACCGCTGAAGTCTGTACCAAAGAGTACAGCTTCACTGAGGTCGGCACCACTGAGGTCAGCATCGTTGAGAGTTACTCCACTCAAATCAGCTTGGTTGAGAGTCACTCCACTCAAATCGGTGTCGCTGAGGTCAGCACCTAAGAACATGACGCTGCTAAGGTTGGCATGATTTAGTTTGGCACCGTTGAGTTTGGCATAGCTGAGGTCAGCAGCTACGAGGATGGCGTTGCTGAGGTTGGTGCTAAAAAGAATTGTGTCGCTGAGGTTGGTGCCGTTGAGTTTGGCATCACTCAGGTCAGCACCACTGAGGTCAGCGCGGCAAAGGTCGGCATGGTTGAGGTTGACGCCCTTGAGGTTGGCTTCGCTGAGGTTGGCACCAAACAGGATGGTGTCACAAAGGTTAGCGCGGTTGAGGTCAGCATCTTTAAGGTTGCTGCTGCTAAGGTTGGCGCTACTGAGGTTAGCATTGCTGAGGTTGGTGCTGCTGAGGTCAGCGCTACTCAGGTCAGCGCGGTTGAGGTTTGCACCGCTGAGGTTTGCACCGCTGAGGTTTGCGCTGCTGAGGTCAACACCGCTGAGGTTGGCATTGCTGAGGTTGGCGCCGCTGAGGTTGGCATCGCCGAGGTTAGCACCTTTGAGGTTAGCATTGCTAAAGTTGACGCCAGTTAGGTTGGCATCACCGAGGTAAGTGTTTTTCAGGTTGGCTTGGCTGAAGTTAGCGCCAGTTAAGTTAGCATCGCCAAGGTAAGCACCGCTAAAGTTGCCACCTCGCAGAAATTCCCCGACTATATTACTAAAATTGCCAATTTCAATCGCATCGCTATAGCTAATAATTCGCAGTAGTTGAGATGTGAAAAAATTTTCTTTTTTTGGTTGGGAAGATGGATAAAAGTTAATTTTTTGCTTTAAGTCGTCTTTTGTTTGAGCATAACGGTGTAATTCTAAAAGCAAAATCATCACGTTTAGTCCGGTCTGTATGTCTATCTGTCGCAGTCCGACGATAATGTTTTGTGCTTGCAACTGCAACATTTTTTTCTGTGGCAAGTTATCATCAGGTGCAGCATCGATAAATTCTCCTTGACACCACTGGCGATAAAAATTTTCTAAACGCTGGAAAAGCAGCATAGGTCGAAATTCTTGACTGGCAGTCAGCAAGTTGATTGCTGGTTCGACTATTTCTGTTGTCAGCGTGGCGTTGCCGAAGATATTGTAAATCTGCTCGTGTAGTTGGCGATCGCTATTATTAAAGCTCAAACCACTACCTGCTTTTGTCCATTCTTCTAACCTTTTTTGCAGCTGTTCCGGAAATATAAATTCGTGGAAATTCTTTTGCGAAAACTCAATACTTTTATCTTGTTCTTTTATATTCTTTTCTAGAGGTAAAATTACTTCGGTTTCCACAGATGTTGTCGTTGGCATCTGTTGTAACTCCGTTTCCTTGCAGAACGTTATCAAACGCTTCCAGACTTGAGACAAATGTGCCATTATTGTGTCCGTAGTTACTATACACCTACTGATGATTTGATGAAGATTACCTAAAGATTTTTTCTTGTTTTGCGGAATTAGTCTTTCTGGCAAATAGTATTATTTAGTACCATGAGTTTTGAGGGAGTTCTAACTTGCTTGGACTTTGGTTAAAAGTAAAATGTCAGATTGAAAAGTTTTTCGATTGTCAGTAAACTTTATCAATTTGGTCAAATTGCTATACTTTTTTTTCAGCATATTTCCAGATTCAATGTAAAAATAATACGTACTCTCTGCTACAAAGGCAATTGTTAGCAAAAATACTACAGCAAAAAAGTATAACAAAGCTCAAAATGTCGGTTAAAACTAAACTACAAGCTTTCTGCTTGATATTAAGCAGCTAAGACGTGTTTTTCATTGACATAAGTTAATGAAGCAACCTTCCTTCGCTAGAAAAAAATTAAAAATTAATTAGGGGGTCATTTTCAGGAATGGATCGAATGAACAGATTAACGTTTTGTGTGATTTTGTTGCATGGTTTGTGTCTATCAATCTACAGCGTTAGCGCTAAGTCACCGTCTGTTAATGCGGTCGGTGACACCTTTTTGCAGAAGGGTACACCTTCCTCACAAAGGTATAAGAAGACAGAAGTGACGGGTGTAGGGGCTTTTTCCCTTGACACACCGCGCTACTCCCAGAAAGCGAATGCTAATTTACACAATAAATTTGGGCTACCGAGAGAACAAGTATGGGTAATCGACAGTAACAAACACGCTTTGCGTCAGCCTTTTATTTGGGTCGTTAAAGACAACAAAAAAGCTGCACAGCAACCATTTTTGCAAATCGGAAAAGTCCCCGACAAACCGGTTGAAAAGCCTAATACTACCACTAAACCAACCAAAAAGGATGAATTACAACAATTTGATGAGGTAATTAAAGACACCCAAAAACAACAGGGACTGTTTACCCTTTACCGTAATAAAGACAAGAATAAAATTTATTTAGAAATTAAACCAGAGCAACTAAATAAAAATTATCTAGCCAATGCAACGCTAGAATCAGGAATTGGGGAACGCGGTATTTATAGCGGGATGCCTTTGCAAGATTTTTTATTTTACTTCCAACGGGTAAATAATAAGTTGCATTTTACCGTCCGCAATGTTAATTTTCGCACTCGCGAAGGAGATCCACAAGCGCGATCGCTTGCCCGTTCTTTTAGTGACTCGGTTCTCTACACCATCCCCATTAAAAGCATCAACTCTCAAAGCAAAACGATTCTCATCGACTTAAGCGACTTGTTACTTACCGACATAGCGGGAGTATCCGCGAGTTTGGGAATTCCCGCTAATAAAGATGATTCCTATTTTGGTAATGCCAAAGCTTTCCCGGCAAACATGGAAATTGAATCTATTTTAAATTTCACCGGCGGCGGGAGTAAGGACAAACCTGTACCAAATTTTGCTACACTACCTGATGACCGTGGCTTTACCCTACGGGTGCATTACAGTATTTCCCAACTACCAGAAAACAACTATCAACCGCGTTTGGCTGATGAACGTATTGGCTATTTTATCACCGCTTATCAAGATTTATCTGACGACGATCGCGGCGATCCGTTTGTCCGCTACATCAATCGCTGGAAGTTGGAAAAACAAGATCCGAATGCGGCAATTTCCCCACCGAAAAAACCGATTGTTTTTTGGATTGATAACGCCGTTCCTCTAGAATACCGCGATGCAATCAAAGAAGGCGTTCTCATGTGGAATAAAGCTTTTGAAAAAGCCGGATTTCAAGATGCGATTCAAGTACAGCAAATGCCGGATAACGCTCCTTGGGACCCGGCAGATATCCGCTACAATACTATCCGCTGGATTAACACGGTGGATGGATATTTTGCCCTAGGACCATCTCGCGTTAACCCGCTAACTGGGGAAATTTTAGACGCAGATATTTTAGTAGACGCTAGCTTTATCCGCGCCCTGAAAAAAGATTATCGCGATATTGTCCAACCGAGTCAAGGAGAAAATCGCACTTCTTTATCAGCGTTGATGCAAAATCGGCTGCTTTGCACCAATGGTTTAGAAGCTAACGATACTCCCAACCAAAAGCCGCAAGCCGAAAATAAATTGTTAAATCGTTTATCGAAAATGGCAGGTGAGTACGATTTATGCTATGGCTTAGAAGCTGCAAATCAATTTGCGATTGGGACAACAGCGATGTCACTGTTGCAAAACACACCACCGACTAGCGAACAAGTAAAAGACTATATCCATCAATATATACGCTTAATTATTGCTCACGAAGTTGGACACACTCTCGGTTTACGTCATAACTTCCGTGGTAGTACTTTACTGCCTCCAGAAGAAATGAACAATACTAAAATCACTCGCAGCAAAGGTTTAACTACCTCGGTAATGGATTATATCCCCCCAAATATCGCACCGACCGGGGTGAAGCAGGGAGATTATTTTCCAAATATGGTGGGACCTTATGATGATTGGGCAATTAAGTATGGCTATACGCAAATTCCCGCAACCACTCCCGCAGCGGAAAAACCCGCGTTGAGTGCGATCGCTCAACAATCTGACAAGCCTGAGTTAACTTATTCTACAGATGAGGATGTGTCTGACCTCGACCCAACCGCCGATGCTTGGGACAATAGTAGTAATGTGCTGCTTTATTCGCAGTGGCAGTTAGAAAATTCCCGTGTAATGTGGGATAGGCTAAATCAGCGGTATCCTTTAGCTGGAGAGAGTTACAGTGATGTGACTGAACGCTTTAGTACGGTATTAAGTAACTATTTTCAGAATATTTATTATACTACTAAATACATTGGTGGTCAGTCTTTTTACCGAGTTAAAGGAGGCGAGATGCCATCCGGCACGCTTCGCGAACGCCAAGGTAGATTACCGTTTGAACCAGTAACAGTAGAAAAACAACGGCAAGCGTTAGCGACATTACAACAATATATGTTTGCAGAAAATGCGCTCACCTTCTCGCCAGAACTGCTGAATAAATTAGCCCCATCGCGGTGGCGACATTGGGGTAGTAAAACTCGTACCGGGCGTTTGGATTATCCGATACACGATTTGATATTAAACATGCAGAGTATGGTGTTGCGAGAATTGCTATCAAGCGATCGCATTTCTCGACTCAGCGACATTGAACTTAAAAGTCCTCCTGGGAAAGCTTTGACTTTGCCAGAACTATTTGATACTTTGCAAAATGGCATCTGGACGGAAGTTCTCAAACCAGACGGCAAACAAATGAAAATTAGTAGTTTGCGCCGAGGCTTGCAACAAGAATATCTCGATTTGTTGACAGCGATGGTATTGCGAAAACAACGAGTACCCGAAGATGCGCGGACAATGGCATGGTATAAGTTAAAACAATTGCAAGAAAAACTTAATGGAGCAGATTCAAAAGACGAATATACGAAAGCGCACCTATTACAAACACGCGATCGGATCGACAAAGTTTTAAACGCCCCATTACAAGGAAATTAACCACACCCATCGTAGGGGCGGGGTTTCCCCGCCCATGACGATTAAGCGCCCGTGAAATCAGCAACCACCAGCCCATGTCACCCATTTATGAGATAAGCCTACATGCATAGTTGAACCAGCAATTTCCTGTTCAGTGATGGTCGCTCCATTTATATTTGTGTTGTTAAATTCTGCTTCATTCAAATTGCTGCCAATCAAATTTGCCTTTTGAAGATTGGCTCCACTTAAATCTGCCCCACTCAATTCTGCCTCGCTGAGGTTAGCTCCAATCAAGTTTGCCTGCACTAAATTTGCACTCCGCAAATCAGCGCGACTTAAGTTAGTTCCCTCCAAGTTTACCTTAATCAGGTCTGCCCCGATAAAGTTTACAAAATTGAAAGCAGAAAGCCCATCGGCTTTTAGCCGTGGGATGAATGCGTAGCGCCTTTAGGCGCAATCTAGTTTTTAACGTGTTTTTTGGTTAGCGAT
>NZ_JBPAOH010000265.1:0-5783 GCF_050875635.1 Tolypothrix sp. VBCCA 56010 | reverse complement strand
CTTTGATTGCTACAGCACTCGATTTGGTTAATCCCAAGCATCTAAAAAACTGGTTTACAAACTGCTGTTACTGTACTTCATAAACCCGCAATCTGCTGTAAATGAATTTGGAGGACAGGTAGGAGAGGGATACACACTCATTTCTGGTAGCGGTGTTCAAAGATAAATGCGTGTAAAAATACCGAAATCCAGGCACGTAAATATTAATATTCATATGTCTCCGGAGTTATTGAAAACTTTTTTCCCCACAGAAAATGGAGATATTTCTCCTGTGTTGAAGTTTCTGGCAAAGGGTGATAATTGGCAGAGTTTAATTTACCCGGAAACTACAACCGCTATCGAAGCAGTAGCGCAGCAAATTATCAACTGTCCCTACCACGGGATGACAAAGCGGATGTATTTGCAGGGAAAGATACAAGAATTAATGGCGCTACAACTGGCTCCAATTTTAGCAGACCAGTGTGGACTGCAACCGTCCCCACAACTAAAATCATCAACTATTGCCCGAATTCATTATGCAAGGGAAATTTTGCTCTCTCGTTTAGAGAATCCGCCATCATTGGTGGAATTAGGGGAGTTAGTAGGGGTGAGCGATCGCACTATTTTACGTGGTTTTAAAGACTTATTTGGCACAACTGTAGTCGGCTACATTACTGAGAAACGCCTGAACCAAGCACAGGAATGGTTACGTTCGGGGAATTACACTGTGGCAGAAGTTGCAAATTTAGTTGGTTACACAAATCCAGCACACTTTGCTACTGCCTTTAAGCGCCAATTTGGGATTGCACCCAGCGAATGTTTGTTGGGCAAAAAGTCGGTTTGACGAAGATGAGGCGGTTTTTGGGTAGACGCGATCGCTACAGGATGACGAGCCGATTGAGTTGGTGGTGACAGGGGAGCAAGATAGTTATCGCGTACCTAATGCGTCAACTGCAACCAAAACTGATGCTCTCGTCCGCGATATTCCTGCTTCGATTCAAGTCATCCCGCGTCAAGTGCTAGAGGATCAACGAATCACGCGAGTGCGAGAAGCGGTGACTAACGTTAGTGGGGTAACTTCCGTAGGCGGTTCTCAATCTGTGGCTGGTGATAGATTTATTTTTCGAGGGTTTGCGGAAAGCTATCTTAGCGGTGGTAATACGTTTGTCGATGGTTTTAGAAGGTTCGACTACCAGGGCTTTAACTTGGAAGTCGCAAATATTGAACAACTCGAAATTTTGAAGGGACCCACATCCGTCCTTTACGGTCAGGGTGAACCGGGCGGCATCCTCAATATCGTGACCAAACAACCCCTGGCAACTCCTTTTTACGCGGTCGAAGCAACGATTGGTAGCTTTGATTTCTACCGTCCAACGCTCGATTTTTCCGGTCCTTTGAATCCCGACAAAACAATTCGCTATCGCTTGAACGCAGCCTATCAAAACTCTGGTAGCTTTGTTGATTTTGCGGAGAGAGAGCAGGTCTTCGTCGCCCCTGTGATTAGTTTTGATCTTGGCAAGAATACTACTCTGACGCTGGAAGGAGAGTATTTCAATACTTCTCAAGTTGAGTATTTTGGTCTTCCGGCAGCCGATTCCGTACTCTCCGGACGAGTTCCCCGCTCCCGGTTTCTTTATGATCCAGACGCGAGGCTAGAACGTGAGATTTTTGGGTTTGGCTATCGATTACAACACAAATTTAGTGACAACTTATCAGTTCGCAGCGGGTTCAGAGCGCTACTTCAAAATTATGAACAGCCTTCTTTCTATTTAGAACTGCAACCAGACAATCGAACCTTAACTCGCGTTGAAACTAGATTCGATCGATCAGATCGACAGGTCTATTCTCTACAGACTGATGTGATTGGCAAGATCCAAACGGGCAGCATTAAGCAGGATTTACTCCTCGGCGTGGAATTGAGTTGGCTTAATGATACACGAGATATATTCTTTTCAACGATTCCTGTGCCATCTATCGATCTGTTTAACCCCAACTATGACCAACCGATCCCTCGATTTGATGAACAAGCTGCCAATGAGAGAGGGGTTCAAAATCAGGTTGGTGTCTATGCTCAGGATTTAATTTCAATTAGCGACAACCTAAAAATTCTGTTGGGTGGACGCTTTGATTTTGTCAAAGACACCTACGGGGACGAAATCGGCGGTGTTTCACGTCAGGAGCGAGAAGATACTGCCTTCAGTCCTCGTGTTGGCATTGTTTACCAACCGATTCAGCCCGTTTCTCTGTATGCCAGTTGGAGTCGATCATTCCTGCCCAATGGTGCTGCCTTCAGAAATGCGGATGCAAGCTTCTTTGAGCCAACGAAGGGCGAAGCGTTTGAGGCTGGAGTAAAAACAGAATTTCTGGATGGCAAACTGGTAGCAACCTTAGCCGCTTACCAAATCACCAAACAAAACATTGTCGTCTCCGATCCAGATCGACCCAGATTTAGCATTCAGGTCGGAGAACAGCGCAGTCGAGGGATTGAGTTTGATATTGCCGGAGAAATCTTGCCCGGTTGGAAGATCATTGGCAGCTATGCCTATATCGATGCTGAAATCACGGAGGATACCCGACCTGCCTTCAAAGGGAATACACCCACCAATGTGCCTCGTCACAGTGCCAGCTTATGGACAACCTATGAATTTCAAACGGGAGGGTTGAAAGGGTTTGGATTTGGCGGCGGAGTGTCATTTATCGGTGATAGACAGGGTGACTTAGAAAATACATTTGAAGTACCCAGCTATGTCCGCACCGATGCTGCTATCTACTACAGACGCGGACAGTTGGGGGCTGCACTGAATTTCAAGAATATCTTTGATGTTTACTACTTTGAAAGTGCTGATTTTGGTTTCGTGTCTCCCGGTGCGCCGTTCACGGTGCTGGGAACAGTTTCGGTGCAGTTTTAGCGCTTGTAGACAGAAGGGCGATCGCTCTTTTTGGAACGAATCAAGGAGCGCGATCGCCTCTTAAGCTTTTAAACAAAGCGTGAAAGTTCCTGCCTAAAGAATTTTGTTAACTTAATAATAAGTAAAAATATGCCAATCATGCCCGATATTGCCGTTATCATCAAATAAAATAAACTGTCATGACACCTGAACAGCAAATTCAGCAGGAAATTGCCGAAAATCTCGTTTCCATCGGTGAAGTCCTGTTTAGCGCCCAAGCATGGAAGTTCTTTCAAACACTAGGTAGGGGCTACCTTTATATGCACAAGGTACTCCGGATCGAGCATACTAGTGGTAATAATTTTTCGGTGGTTGAAAGTGAATCGCAAACAGGAAACAGAATGCATTATGTTGCTAAAGGCACTCAAGCTTGGCAGATGATGAAACTCTCAGCAGCAGCGGTGAATCAACCAATACTGTATGCCCAATATTATGCTTTAATCGACAACTACGACCCAAGAAAAGAGTATGTAATAGTTGTGGGTTTTAACTATGGTTCTGATGCTGTAGAATATTTCTTTTTAAGAAGACCAGAAGTTCCTCCCCAGGAAGCTTTTAAAATTGTAAGCGATCGCCCCCTCGAATTTGGCATCGAATCATTATAGTCTTGAGTTTTGATACGTTATCCTAAGAATTAATATCAAATTCGTAAATGTGCGACTTGACAAATGGTATCTATTGAACTTATTGAACAATTACGCAAACTCAATCGTATAGATAAGCTTCAAGTAATTCAACTTTTAGCTACCGAGTTAGCAGACGAAGAAACTAACCTAATAAAACCTGGTGCTTCCTACTCTGTTTGGTCTCCAATCGAAGCAGTGGAAGCTGCCAAAGTAATGTTAGATGCGCTAAATGCCGAAGCTTCCTCAAATCATGAGTAGTAGAGCAAGATATTCTTTTACTCCTACTGATACTAGTTTGGGAGAAGCGAGCTTTAAGCCTTATTTACCAGTGACCTTGAATTATAAAAATAACTCACAGGAAGTTATCGGACTTTTAGATACGGGAGCAATGGTGAACGTTCTTCCATATCAAGTTGGCATTGAGTTAGGGGCTATTTGGGAAGAACAAACAACAATGCTTCAATTAACTGGTAATCTAGCTCAGTTTGAAGCAAGATTGCTAATTGTATCTGCTATTATTAAACAATTTTTGAGCGTTAGACTAGTTTTTGCGTGGACACAGGCCACACAAGTACCACTTATTCTAGGACAGGCAAACTTTTTTATGGAATTTGATGTTTGTTTTTATCGTTCTCAAAAATTATTTGAGGTGACTCCAAAACAATCATTATAAAAAAATTTAGAGGTAAGAGGGAGATGAACTAAAGTATTATTCCTAAGAGGATGTTTTAAAAGTCGAGTCAAGTATAAATTGTCATTAGTTACTTGCAAAAAATCTGGGATTTGAGCAATACAATAATAAGATGCTTCACTGCGGGACTCATGACATATTGAGACACTTTTAAAACATACTCTTACAAGTAGATCGTTCCACGGTATCATTCTAATAAACAGTTTTCCAACCTTCAACAGTTGCTTTACCTATCTGACTATCCACTGTTTCTCCGCTTTCTGATACCAGTCTTATACTGACATTTTTCGGTGGTGAATTTTTCAGCGCTGCTGCTAACTCGCTGCTGACTTTAAATGTACCGTTGTTTCCTTCCAAACGAAAAACCCGCTCTCCTAATTTGATATAAAGGTTAGTAATCTTCAGGGTACTATTAGATACTAAACATCCTGAAGAAGGTACAGACGTATAGTGATATAAACCATACGAGCAATTACGGTCTTTATAAGCCATAAGTACGCGAATCGAGTTCAGACTCCAAAGGCTAATTACCTCAATTCTGGCATTAGTATTCAGAAAGTCCCGCCAAAAGTAGTTTCGGTCAAATATGCCGACATAATTTCCTTCAAAAGGATCTTCAATCCTAACTGGCTTTGACCAAGGTACATCCATGTCAGTACCCAAAGCCGTAGATTTGACAACAGGTAATTGCGTAGATGCTTTGGCTAACTGGTTATTTTCTTGGGCTACTACTAGCTGAGGCAAAATTACACAACCAGTAGCTATCAAACATCCTAAACCTAATCCTACTATTGCAGGTCTAGCCATACTCCAAATAATTTGATTTGCTTTTTCGTAGCGTACTAACATATCTAAATATAGAAGTAAAATAAAAACCAATTTAACCGTAATATTACTTACGAGCGAACCTATCCGCTTTATGGATATGTTTGTATTAATGTAAATTTTATTTGCTGTCAAGTTTCTTTTTGCCAATAATAAGAGCGCTGGTGCGCCTCCCACTACCGTATCTACTATGATAAGTTAAAAATTTGAACCTGCGGAATGTGGGATCTAAAAAATCATCCTTGGAATTATTGTTCCGATACTACAAAAGATAGACGTATACTTAGAATAGCTTCACCATTATCCCCCTAAAAAAAAAGGACTTTAATTGACTTTTTACCTTGATTTTTAAGGGATTTGGCGCGATTGCACCGTCAGGCATTTTGCTATAAAAAAGCAGTAAAAATACTTAATTTTGTTTTGAGATTGTTAGTTTATTATCTTAAGTATCGTTGTATTCCGATGCGGGGGCAAAGCGATCGCTCCTGATATAGCTAGGACTTACGCTTTGAAACCCGGTTTATAGGAAAAATCGTTGGTTTTACAACTAAATTTAAACGAAGAAACCGGGTTTATGGCTGTTGCCTGCGTAAGTCCTGATGAGCGCGATCGCGCTCATGGAGAACTGCAAAAATAACAACTTGAATCATACAGCAGATTGCGTTTTTATTGAATACACGTAGAGACGTTCCACACTGAACGTCTCTACAAGGT
>NZ_JBPAOH010000264.1:0-5836 GCF_050875635.1 Tolypothrix sp. VBCCA 56010 | reverse complement strand
CGGTTATTGGTTGAGTCCAATACACTTTGTAGGGGCACGGCAATGCCGTGCCCCTACATGCGACGATAGAACTTTGTATTGCATCCAACTAAGAACGGCTATATTTGCGGATTTAACAGTAATGCATAAAATCCGCACTGCTTAAGTACCAAACCCGACTAAAATAAATACGCAACTCGCACTTCCACAGGAGTATCCAGTTGTGCAGCCAGATTTGTTAGGTTTAGAAATTACCAAAGGGGAACTTAGACGTTTGACTGGATTCGATCCAGATGATGTCTTTCGACCCTCGATTATCAAAGATAAAGAAAAACGATGGGGATTTTTCTTCAATGAAATGCTTGTGGCTTTAGCACTCACCCCGATAATTGTCGGGTTTATTTATGCATTTATCATTTTGCCGACAATTGGTTCTTCGATTTTAATCGGAATCAGCTTACTAACTATCGTACCAATTACCGTGCTATTTGGACGTTGGTTGTGGCGACGAAAAACCTGTCCTCAAGCACTGACAATACTTTTAGATGAAGTTGATAAATATCATGGAGTTATTCAAGCAATAGATATTAACGATCAACTGGCAACATCTGGGAATGAAAGTACTATCAATGATAGAGACAATGTTATCGCGGCTTTGCAACTTATTAGAGAAGATTTAGTTCGCGCTCTGAAAACAGAGCGAATTTTGCGAGATAATAAAAAATTACTGGCAAATAACCAAGAGTTATTTGTGAATAATTTAGCGAATCTGCAAGCTTTACAAGTTAGTAGTCAAGCAAGCGAATACGCTCAACTTCTTAATGAATCATTGCAGATTGCCGTTGAGGTACAAGCCGAGATAAGAAAGTTACATTCTTCTAGTTGATTTTAATGAGCAAAAAACCAAAAATAATTGTATTGGATGATGACCCTACAGGTTCTCAAACAGTCCACAGTTGCTTGCTGCTGATGCGCTGGGATGTGGAAACTTTACGCACAGGTTTACAGGATGATTCCCCAATATTCTTTGTACTAACTAATACAAGGTCGCTACCTCCAGAATCAGCCGCATCCGTAACTAAAGAAGTTTGCCATAACTTAAAATTAGCGTTAAAAACTGAAGAAATTAACGATTTTCTGATTGTAAGTCGTTCAGATTCGACTTTACGCGGACATTACCCCATTGAAACTGATGTTATTGCCGCTGAACTCGGTCCGTTTGATGCTCATTTTCTCGTACCCGCGTTTTTTGAAGGAGGACGCATCACCCGCGATAGTATACATTACTTAATTATCGATGGCGTACCCACTCCAGTACATGAAACTGAATTTGCCCGTGATTCGGTTTTTGGCTACCATTACAGTTACTTACCTAAGTATGTAGAAGAAAAAACTCAAGGACGTATTAAAGCTGATGCAGTAGAAAGATTTTTACTTGCCGATATTCGTGCTGGTAGTTTAGAAAGGCTGATGAAACTCACTGGTAATCAGTGCGCTGTCGTGGATGGTGAAACTCAAGCTGATTTAAATCGCTTTGCCCAAGATGTGCTGAGTGCAGCAAGTCAAGGGAAACGCTTTTTATTTCGCAGTGCTGCGAGTATTTTAACTGCTTTGGCGGCATTACCGACCCAAGCGATCGCCCCCGAAAATATGGCTGCTTATGTACGTGGAAGTAAACCCGGTGCAGTTATCGTCGGTTCTCATGTCAAAAAAACGACTCAGCAGTTAGAAAAATTATTACAAGCAGACGGTACACTAGGAATCGAAGTCAATGTACAGCGATTGCTTGATGAGTCAAATCAATCTGCTACACTACTATCGGAGATTCTTGAAAGTACGCAGGCAGCACACAACGCGGGAAAAACCCCAGTAGTTTATACCAGTCGTCAGGAACTTTCTTTTAAAGATGTAAAAACACGGTTAGACTTTGGAGAAAAAGTTTCCAGCTTATTAATGGATATTGTCCGGGGTTTACCATCTGATATAGGATTCTTAATCAGTAAGGGTGGCATTACCTCAAACGATGTCTTAAGTAATGGTCTAGCTTTGACAACAGCGCGTTTACTCGGTCAAATTTTAGCTGGTTGTTCGATGGTGATTACTCCATCCGATCATCCGCAGTTCCCTAACTTGCCAGTGGTGCTATTTCCCGGTAATGTCGGTGATGCTGATGCTTTGGCTACTATATATCGAAGATTAAGTAAAAATACTGAGTGAGGATGTTGTTGCCTACAACTAATCTCAAATATAGCAATTATCCTTTCATGATGAATAAGAGCGTATTTGTAGGGACAATTCATGAATTGTCCCTACACGAGCGCTCGCTCATGTATTGTACACAACTCTTGACCGCTATATTAGACTTGTTGCATTTATTTCGGCAAAGGGCAAAGCGAAAAGCAAGAAAGCGATAAGAAAAACATGCCCTTTTTTGCTCACTCATAGTGTAAAAATCAATGAATGCACTCTTACTCGCAAAGTTCAAAACAAAGTCTAAAAATCCCCACTCCCCACTCCCCACTTTCTACTCCCCACTCCCCACTTTCTACTCCCCACTTTCCACTCCCTCGTCTTTGGCTGGTGTTGCATGACTGGTGATTATGCTATCTCCGATTTAAATTCTGCTGAAAATAACTCTGATGTCGAGGCAAATTCTACTTCAGGTTATACAGAGTCAAATTCTGTCCTTCCCGATCCGGAAGTAGATTCTGTGATTGTATATTTAAAGTCGAATTCTACTCAAGGCGAAGATAAAGCAAATTCTATCCCAAGCGAGGATGTAGAATTAAAAGCTGTTCCCGATGTAAATTTCATTGAATCACCGTTGTCAGAGAACACGGTAAATAATAATATCCAAGTTCAGTGGAAAAGTGAAGCAGAAAGGCTGTTGTTAATTTTACCAACAGAATCGCAAGTGCCTCCCTCAGAAGTCAGCTGGTCTGAGATTTGGCAACAAATGAAACTGCGGTTAAAGGGTGGCGATCGCTTTCGTTTACCGAACACACCAGTGCATCTGGTAGCACGCGATCGCTTGTTAGATACTAGACAACTGCAAGAACTTGCCGAATCTTTAAATGAAGTTCAACTTCAGTTAAAATCAGTTTCTACCAGCCGTCGGCAAACAGCGATCGCTGCCGTATCATCTGGCTATTCTGTAGAACAAGTACAAGCTGAATCTACTCTAAATTTAGCCTCACAAACAGCCCCACAACCCCTAGCAGATGCCCTTTATCTGCAAATGACCGTGCGTTCCGGACACTTAATTCGTCACCCAGGCAGTGTAATTATCTTGGGAGATTTAAATCCAGGTGGTATTGTAGTCGCAGATGGAGATATTCTAGTTTGGGGTCGTCTACGTGGAATTGCTCACGCCGGTGCTGGTGGCAATCGCGAGTGTCTAATTATGGCTGTACAAATGGAACCTACCCAACTGCGGATTGCCGATGCTGTCGCTAGGGCACCCGAAAAATCCCCGTTGCAGTTTTATCCAGAAGTGGCACATATCACCCCCGAAGGAATTCGCATCTCTAAAGCAAGTGATTTTTCCCGCTCCCAATTAAATAAGATTTAAGGGGAAAGGGGAAAGGAATGGAAAAAAAGAAAATAGAAACTTTTGAGGATTTAAAAGTGTGGCAAAAAGGGATTGAGTTAGTCAAGCAAATATACTTAGTAACTAAAGATGGTGAACTGAGCAAGGATTTTGGCTTAAGAGACCAATTAAGACGTGCATCAGTATCAATCCCCACCAATATTGCAGAAGGCTTTGAAAGATATTCCCGTAAAGAATACTTGAATTTTCTCAATTTTGCTAAAGGTTCTGCGGGGGAAGTTCGTAGCCTTTTAAGAGTAGCATTAGAAGTAGGCTACTTAGAGCAAGAAGTTTACGCTCAACTTTATAGCCAAGCTATGGAGTTAAGTCGTATGCTATTTAATCAAATTCAATCCATAAATCAATCACTAAAATAATAAAACCTTTCCCCTTTCCCCCTCTTCCCTTTCCCCTTTCCCCTTTCCCCTTTCCCCCTCCCCTCGATCATGACTCGCATTATTGTTACAACCTCCGGTAAAGGAGGTGTGGGTAAAACCACAGTTTCCGCAAATTTGGGTATGACTTTAGCCAAAATGGGGCGTCAAGTAGCCTTGGTTGATGCGGATTTTGGTTTGAGAAATTTAGATTTGTTGCTAGGTCTAGAAAACCGCATTGTTTATACGGCGGTGGAAGTCCTAGCAAGAGAGTGTCGTTTAGAACAAGCTTTAGTTAAAGATAAGCGGCAGCCAAATCTAGTGCTTTTACCAGCGGCACAAAACCGCAGTAAAGATGCCGTCACTCCCGACCAGATGAAGTTATTAGTGAATGCACTGGCGCAGAAGTATCAATATGTATTAATTGATAGCCCAGCGGGAATTGAAATGGGGTTTAAGAATGCGATCGCCCCAGCCAAAGAAGCTTTAATTGTCACTACCCCGGAAATCGCTTCCGTCCGCGATGCCGATCGCGTAGTCGGGTTACTAGAAGCACAAGGCATCAAGCGGATTCATTTAATAATTAACCGCATCAGACCCGCAATGGTTCGGGCAAATGATATGATGTCAACTCAAGATGTTCAGGAACTTCTGGCAATTCCCTTGATTGGCGTAATACCTGACGACGAGCGCGTTATTGTTTCAACCAATCGCGGCGAACCTTTGGTATTAAGCGAAACTCCCTCTTTAGCTGCCACAGCCTTTGAAAACATTGCTCGAAGATTGGAAGGGGAAACAGTTGAATTTCTTGAGCTTGACTCATCCCCAGACAATATCTTCACTCGTTTGAGAAAATTGTTATGGACAAAGATTGTTTAATTTCCAGTCTTCGCACACCTAGTCGCAATGATTCTTGAATTTCTCGAAAGACTTTTTTCTCGCACTTCTGACACCAGTCGCACTCAAGTTAAACGTCGCTTGCAACTGGTGATTGCTCACGATCGCGCTGATTTAGATCCTCAGACCTTGGAAAAAATGCGGCAAGAAATCTTAGCAATAGTCTGTCGCTACGTAGAAGTTGAAATGGACGGCTTAGAGTTTTCTTTAGAAAGCAACGAACGAACGACAGCCTTAATTGCTAATTTACCCATCCGCCGAATTAAAGAAACTGTACCTAAGTTAGAAAGCAATGATAAGACTCAGTAATTTTATGGTTTATGATTTGTCCATTGATAGGAAAATAGCGCTTACAGCCTGACTAAATAAGGGATATGTCAACCTATTAAGTACAGGTTTTTTATCGTTATCACAATAATCATTTTCTTAACCCGATTTTTGGTTCGACTGCTATTCATACCCCATCGCTGCCTCTCAACCATGAAGAAATATTAATTACTATGCCAGTTTCTACTGCATCCTCTAAATTTTGGCTCAAAGAGTAAAAACAAGGTGTAAATATCGAGATTACATTGCGCTATAGAGGGTTTGGTAATTTTTGAAGGCTGACTCTTAGTGACTCAATTTTATACCACACTGTCAATACACAATTTACATAAATTATATAAACTACACAATTTTAAGAAGTTAAGACTTTATCAATATCTGGGAAAAGTTACGTAAAAATACTATCTTTATTGATGTTTTAATGATAATATTTCTCTGAGCATATAAGTATAAATACAAAGCTATTTGTCGGTATACCCATAATATTGCCGTTTGGCGGGCTTATACTTCCAATTTTCCTCGGCAATGTTATGCTTTTAATACCTATAATGCTTGTCACGCCTAAATTACTAGTACAGGGTGGCGGAAATAAACCGACCATTTTTGTGAGAGACTAAGCAAGAAGGGTCAAAACCCTTATGGGTAGTTTTTAAGGAATCAAGGTGTGGCA
>NZ_JBPAOH010000263.1:0-5869 GCF_050875635.1 Tolypothrix sp. VBCCA 56010 | reverse complement strand
ACACATGATGATTATTTACAACTTGAAATTAATATACCACATTCGGGATATCTGAATATATTTGATGATTTTAGACTATATTTTGTTTAAAGTTTTACAATACTCTTTCCCCTTCCCCTTTCCCCTTTCCCCCTGCAAGAAAGCCCCCTGCCTTCTTTAAAATGGTTGCGTATAAACGACAGAAAAATACAAACCATCTTCTTGCAAAGAATTATTACGTGAATCTACAGAAACTAAAGGTATACCCCAATCAAAACGAGCATTGACTCTGTTGCTTTGCCACAATAACCCCAGTCCAGTTGAAGCGAGGTTATTAGGAGCTTCAGCAACCCCTGTACTAGTACCACCCGAACCAGTGCCAAAATCAACGAATGGAGTAATTTGTAGCACACCTCCCACTTGTGGAACGCGCAAAATTGGATATCTTAATTCGATAGAAGCTAAAAAGGCTTTATCGACTAGTAGCAAATCTTGACGATAACCGCGCACGGTGCGTTGACCTCCCAAACCAAACTGCTCTAAAGGTACTAATGCTCTGTCTGATAATTGAGCATCGGTACGGACTAAGAGTAATGTATCTGGAGCTAAAAGCCTTACCCACTGTCCTTGTCCTCGCCAGGAGAAAAATTGACCATCGGGTGCATTTGGATTAATGGTAGCATCGAAGGCATCGATACCAAAACTAAATTGCGATCGCGCTGCCAATACTTGTCGGCTATTGCGTTGAGTCCAATCTTGAAAAAAGCGTAATATTGATAAGCGCGTCTCTCCATTCTTAGCACCGGGAGAAGGAAATGCGATTCTTTCACCGATGAGAGATTCTAAGAAACCAACATCACTTTCCCGACGAGATGCAGTTACTCCCAAAGCAAATTCTTCGTTGGGGGTTTGCACTATCGGTTGACGCAATGTGATGGAAAAGTCTTGTGATGTTCCCTGGATATCTAAATTGTCGAACGGTTCTTCAATTACACGGCTATTTGTGTAATTGTAGCTAAATTGCAGCGTTCCATTATAAGCATTTATCGGCAGAGTGTAACTTGCCTCAACATCGTTGCTACCATCAGTGTTGGCGTAAGCAACATTTAAATTATCTCCCAATCCCAACAAGTTAGCTTCGTTGAGTTGAATTTGCCGCTGAAAGCTGCCAATACTGGGGGAACGATTATTATCTAAACTAATTTCCGCCGTGAATGTCTTTGTCTCGCTGGCTCTGACAACTAATATACTACTACCAGCATTTGCCCCCGCTGCCAGTTCCGCAGAGATATTTTTAATCAGGGGATTGAGTTGAAGCAGTTGCAGCGCTCGTAAAAGTTTATTTACGTTCAGGGGTTTGCGAGTAGCTACGGCAAGACGACTGCGGACATAATTCGGGTTAAGTCGCTTTAGACCGCTAACTTGGATGCTTTCCAAACCACCTTCGACAACTTGAATGGTGATAATACTTCCCCTACTTCTAAAGGTTTGGTTAGCGGGGATGAAGGCGCCGGAGGTAATGTAACCTTTATCGCGGTATAGTTTAGTAACTGCTTCCGAAGCTTGTAGTAGTTGAGCAAAGGTAATCGATTTATTGATAAAGTCTTTGGTAACTTCCGCTAATTCTTGAGGGCTGAAGACAGTACTGCCAACTACGTTAAAGCGATCGACTCTAATAGTTCCGGAAAACTGATTGGGAATTACTTCTGGAGTAGTCGGCGTAGGTGGTACAGGCGAAGGAAATAACTCTTCTGGTGGCGGGATTGGCGGAATCTTTTCTGGTACAATCGGCGGATTGTCTTCGTCTGGTCGGCGAAATATATCTGGTGTAACCGTGGGATTATTCTGGTTTCGTTGGCGGAATGTATCTGGTGGTAGTTGTTGTGGTGGTGGGTTTTGGGCAGTTTCAATTGGCTGGAGAAGTTCAGCCATATTTACTGATGCTGGTGGGAACAGCACAGAAATTGCATCTAACTCTGAAATCTCCTCAGGTTGAATCTGAGTACTTTGGGCTTCGGGTGTGGTATTATCTACTGTGGTTTGTGCCAAAACACTGTTTGCTACTGATAAACCTTCTACCTCCACCAAAATCATCAATAATCCCAATCGAATACATAGCTGTTTCCAAGCCTGAGTCATTGAGAGTCACCTCTCTAAAAGTACTTCTGTAATTTCACGTATTGATTTCACTATATGCGAATTTATACGGGCAATCTTCTTTGTTAACTTTCACAGTATATTCCCTTATAAAAGGAATTTTTGTTAAATCTTTTGAAAAATCATTCTTTTGGGAGGCGATCGCCTCTAAAGAAACATTTAACATTAACGTTTATGACTTATTGCACCACGCGCCCTCAGTAGAGACGTTCCACTGGAACGTCTCTACAATTTGTCGCAACGTCTCTACAATTCGCCGTCACGTCTCTACAATTCGCCGTCACGTCTCTACAATCGTGTGGCAGATGGAAAAATCGTTATGCGAAAGCTGTAGGTGCAAGATGTAAAATTTCTTAAAGCGAGTTTTTTCAACTTTTCAATTTGAGCTTGACAAATTACCCGCACAGGTAGCAGCACCGAAATCCTGAGGAGCAGTATTGGGTGCATGAGAAATCAGCGTTACTTCGCCCTTGTTGTTAAATATCCAACCAGTAGCAGGTACGATCGCAACTGAAGAACGGGGAACAAACTTGCCAGTGGCAGTTTTGAAGTCTTGCCTTTGTGTGGTAATTGCTGCCAAACGAGTATCAGACCACACCACATCACTGCTGAGAAAGTCGTCAGGACTAAGAGGTAAACCACCGCGTCCGGTAATCGTAAATTCGCTACCTTTTTTGCCAATAAAGGCATTACAGTTAGAGGCAATCAGCCCTGGTGAATTTACTACAACTGCGGGTAGGGCGATCAATCCTCGACTGGGGTCAATATCTGGGGTATTAATTTCGACGACACCAGCAACACCGAATCGGGAACTGGCAGTGATGTCACTTTGTAAAGTTGGTTGCGAACGGAACTGAATGCCATAAACGCCATTTGCTGTAATGTTTACTCTGCCACCTCTGCCACTGAAAGCATTAGCCAAGATGTCGCTATCTTCATTAGGTACAGCGATGATGAATGGTGTGTTGATGGTTATGTTGCCACCATTGCCACCGGCTTGAGCAGTACCCGCAGTAGTAGAAATTTGACTACCTCCGCGTAGCAGTAACAGGTCATTTGCTCTTAACAAAATATTTCCACCATTACCAGATGCTGTTTCAGCGATCAGCTTTCCTTGGTTGTCCAAGCGAATAGTGCCAGCCGTAATTTTTAATTCGCCTGCATCTCCTATTCCTTGGCTGTTTACAGTTACTTCAGCCCTATCCTTAACAATCAATTGCCCAGTCTCAATTGTCAAGTCTCCCGCCTTGCCAATGGCTCCCGGATTGACCGCAGCAGTCAAACGACTAGCATCCCCATTCACCGGAGATACACCAACAACTGACACCGAATCCTTAGCTTTGACAAAGATGCTGCCTGCATCTCCTTGTCCAAAGGTGCTGGCATTGAGTTGAGCACCATTCAAGAGAGAAAGCGATCGCGCATTAATATTAATGTCCCCACCTTTTCCTGTACCGGCAAATTCTAGTCCTGTTCCCACTAAGGTGAATACCCCACTAGTTACGCCAAAGGAGCCAATGCCATCAAAAGATACTGCACCACCAGCTTGAATCGCGATATTGCCTGCATTTCCTGTGCCAAATGTATCTGCTCGTACTAAAGAACCGTTGTTGATAGAAATGTTATCAAGTGTATTAATTTGGATATTCCCCGCATTGCCTGTACCAAGGGTGCTCGTAGCTACTTGGGCATTGTCAGATAATGAAAGCGATCGCGCTTGGATATTAATATCACCTCCATTGCCAATCCCTGAGTCTTTTACAGCGCTGAATATCGAGCTATTTCTTCCTGACAGCGAAACTGCATCAAGAGCGCGAATAGTTACACTACCAGCATCGCCTTGTCCGTTAGTCACAAAACCTATTCGGGCACCGTCAGATAATGAAAGCGATCGCGCTTGGATATTAATATCACCTGCATTGCCAATCCCTTCAGAATCTACTCCGCTGATACTTACAGTATATTCCCAGAAACTTTTATTTTTTGTTAAAAATGATGAAATACTAAAGTTCAGCGTCTTGGGCAAGTGTCATCATCAGACCCAAAACGCTCAGTAGTACTAACATTAGAAATCAGCGTTACTTCGCCTTTATTGTTAAATACCCAACCAGTAGCAGGTACGATCGCAATGCGCTCTGTTGTTTTGGGCGGAACTTTTGCAGTAGAAGTTGAGGTTCTCAAATCGGGACGCTTTAACGTCAAATTCGATACACGGTTTGCCGAAGCGAGATTACGGATATCTGACCACACCACATCACCGCTAAGGAAATCATCAGGGCTTATAGGTAAACCACCGCGTCCGGTGACGGTGAAGCTACTACCTTCTTTGCCTATAAAAGCATTACATGCCGAGGCAAGCAGTTCTGGTGAATTTACTACAAGCGCGGGTAGGGCGATTAATCCTCGACTGGGGTCAATATCTGGGGTATTAATTTCCACGACACCAGCAACACCTAATTGAGAACTAGCAGTGATGTCACTTTGTAAAGTTGGTTGGGCACGGGACTCAATTCCATATACACCTGTTGCAGTAATATCTACTCTGCCACCTCTGCCACTGAAAGCATTAGCCAAGATGTCGCTATTTTCATTAGGTACAGCGATGAGAAATGGCGTGTTGATAGTTATGTTGCCCCCATCACCCCCTGCTCGATCGTTACCCGCAGTCGCAGAAATTTGACTACCTCGACGCAAAAGTAACAAGTCTCTGGCTGTTAGGGAAATGTTTCCACCATTACCAAATGCAGTTGTTGCGCGGATAGCTGACTGGTTATCCAGTCGAATAGAGCTCGAGTCAATGTTTATCTCTCCCGCAGTTCCCTGTCCAATGCTGCTAACAATTAGTTGAGCGTTATTAGTCAGATTAAGCGACCCTGTGTTAATGACAATCTGTCCGCCATTTCCACTGGCTGACCCAAACACGGCGCTGCCTATACCATGAGGTTGTTTGTCGCTTGCTTGTCCATCCACAAATACTTGTTTGGCATCAATTGTTATAGTGCCTGCATTTCCCTTTGCCTCGGTATTGGCAACTATGTCAGCACCACCGGATACCGTTACCTTTGGTGCATTCAGGTTAATCGTGCCACCGTTGCCTGTGGCATCGCCCAACACTTGAGTACCCACACCCGTGCCTTGCCCATCTATCAACAGATTGGCGGCATCGATTGTTATAATACCTGCATTTCCTTGCGCCTCAGTATTGGCAACTATGTCAGCACCACCGGATACCGTCACTTTTGGTGCATTCAGGTTAATTGTGCCACCGTTGCCTGTGGCATTGCCCAACACTTGAGTACCCACACCCGTATCTTGCCCATCTATCAAAAGAGAATTGGCGGCATCAATTGTTATAGTACCTGCATTTCCCTGTCCGGAAGTATTGGCAATCAAAGCAGCACCATCAGATACCGTCACTGTTGGTGCATTCAGGTTAATTGTGCCACCGTTGCCTGTCGCATCGCCCAACACTTGGCTACCCAACGCCGTATTTCTCCCATCTATAGAAATATCATCGCTAGCGGTAATTGCAATACTGCCTGCATTTCCCTGTCCAAAAGTGTTTGCTGCCATGCGAACACCATCAGATACCGTCACTTTGGCAGCATTAATGGCAATTTTGCTACCGTCACCTCTGCCCTGTGAGTCGGCTATGATTGCGGCACTATCTGATATTCTTACTGTTGGTGCATTTAGACTAATCGTGCCACCGTTGCCCGCTGCATCAGGAAAC
>NZ_JBPAOH010000262.1:0-5911 GCF_050875635.1 Tolypothrix sp. VBCCA 56010 | reverse complement strand
TGCCGTGGAAGCCTGTGGACGGGATCTGCCTGGGAGACCGGTTGAAGCAGGAAGCAAACAAGAGTCTTGGCATGTCTAAGATTGTATAAGTTTTACAGAGCGGTTCGTTGTGTTCACGACGAAAGTACGGCACCATCAATAATATAAGGTGCATCATTACGTTAAGAAAGATGACCCTATATATTCAAATAAAGAGTCTGCAAGTCTCCTATAAGTGCCAGCAGCATAGACCTAATAACCCTTTGCACCCGACCGTATCCTGATTATTGGTTGAGTCCCAGAGTTTACTAGGAGCGGGTGATTCGGAACGTTAATAAAGGGCGATATTTTCATAGAAAGTGGAGTAAACGCGATCGCATTGTGCAACGCCAACTAAATTAATTCCTACTTCTCCCCTTTGGATATCGTTCCATTAATTCCCTAACCTGCTCTGCATGATATGAGCTTCTTGTCAAGGGTGAAGAAACAACTTGTAAAAATCCGATTTCTTCGCCGAAGGCTTTCCAAGCGACGAATTGTTCTGGATGGATAAAGTTATCGACTTTTAGATGCTTTTGACTGGGTTGGAGATATTGTCCAATTGTCAAGATATCGCAATCTACATCTCGCAAATCTTGCATACAGGCGCGGATTTCTTCATCGGTTTCACCGAGTCCAACCATGATACCGGATTTGGTGTAAATTTTCGGTGCAAGTTGACGCGATCGCCTGATTAATTCCAACGTTCTGTCATAATTACCTTGGGGACGCACTCGACGATACAGACGCGGAACTGTTTCTGTATTATGGTTGAGAACTTCTGGCGCAGCTTGCAAAATTACCGCCAAAGCATCCCAGTTAGCACACAAGTCAGGAATTAGCACTTCAATTGTGGTGTGAGGTGAGACAGTGCGAATTCCTTCAATACAACGAACAAATTGAGAAGCACCACCATCGGGTAAATCATCGCGGTTTACAGAAGTGATTACCACATGATTTAATTTCATCCGTCTTACAGCTTCCGCTAATCGTGCCGGTTCGGTGGGGTCTAATGCTTTGGGTTTTTTCTCAAAATCAATATCACAGTAAGGACAAGCGCGTGTACAAGCAGGTCCCATAATCAAAAACGTGGCAGTACCAGCATTGAAGCATTCACCAATATTCGGACAGGATGCTTCTTCGCAAACGGTATTCAGGGCTAAATCCCGCAAAATTTCTTTAACGTTACCGACGCGCTCCCATTGAGGGGCTTTTACTCGCAACCAGTCTGGTTTAACTGTCACAATCCGCTTCTATCGAGATATACATTCGTTTATAGTAGCAAGCTTCCGGGAAGTTGGGAGCTAAGAGTTAGGAGTTAGGAGTTAGTAGTTAGTAGTTAGTAGTTAGTTGTCCCCCTTGTCCTTATATAGTTTGTAATTCATCACTCTTCATGTTATGCTGTGTATGATATGCCATTTTCATGGCGGGATGTAGCGCAGCTTGGTAGCGCACTTCGTTCGGGACGAAGGGGCCGCTGGTTCGAATCCAGTCATCCCGATTAATGTTGTAGAAGACAAAAAACTTATCGTTTTAACGGCTTTGACAAATTATATGTTCTTACGGACAAAAAATTTGTCGCGATACATTAATCGTACTCTCTAACAAAAGCAATTTATAGATTTTTAAAGCAGTCTCCAAACTTTGACTAACTCACCGATACCCCAGTCACCACTAGGATAGACAATGGTATGCTGATTGGCGCTGAAGACAAGAGATTGACATTGAACTGCATCGCTTGCAATAGTTTTAATTTTCTCTCCCCTGTACAAATCCCAAATTGTAACACCTTCGCTTTTGCCAACTTTGCCATAATAAAAATCAATAAAGATTTGGCAATCAAAGCTAACGACTAAAGACCTACCTTTGTCTGAACGCCATTCGATAGTGCGAATTTCTTTTCGTACTTTTAAATCCCAAAGAGTGATAGTGTCGTTGCAGTTAACACTAACTAATGTCTGACTATGAGAATTCATCGCTACGAATTTGATTGGGTTGGAAAGTGCTTTGAAGGAGCGAAGTTCGCTTTTTGTTCTCAAGTTTCTTAATTTGACGGTCGGAGAAGAGATTTCCTGTCCTGTCTTTAAGTTCCAAAGCGTGATAACGTTACCTAAATTACCTATAATCGTGTCTCCATCTGGGCTAGTGCCGATAAACTTAACTAAGTCCGACGCTGCTTGAAATGAGTAGATTTCTTTTCCTGTTTTCAAATCAAAAGCCTTAGCAATCTTGGAGGAAAAACCGATAATACGCTCTCCATCAGGACTAATAATGATAGAACTAAGCTCTTTGTTGAAACCCTCATCTTCACTTGAGATTCTACAAATTTCCTGTCCCGTAGTTAAATCTCCCACCGTAATTCTTCCAGTATTCCAAACAAGGTGTTTACCATTGGGACTGATAGCGATGAACTCAGCAAAGACAGCACGTCCGAATATCTCGAAGGTGCAAATACGTTGCCCTGTATTTAAATCAAATACGCTTATCGATTGGTATTTACAAGTATAGTCAGTTTCTCCACAAGCAAATATTGTTCCATCAGGACTGAGAGCCATTGAAGTTATAAATCCTGTTTTTAAAATGCGGACACACTGAAATTTTTTGTACTGTTCCATACGGAGATTTATCGTTTTGCTTTTGGTTCTCTCGATTGTTCAAGCTTATTACTCTATATCTTCAAAAGAAAAATCTTAGTGAAATTGAGATATAAAGCAGTGAACTATTTATCCTCGCCCTTTTTGTAATGGTAATTTAAGGATGTAGCGTTTTAGGAGCCAAACATGAGCCGTTTCAAAGTTGCAGTAGTTGTCGGTGTGGGTCCAGGATTGGGAAGTGCGATCGCTCACAAATTTGCTAGTGAAAATTTTGCTGTCGGATTGATTGCCAGAAACGCTGACCAACTTAGCCAAATTCAAAGCGAAATTCAAGCGAGTGGTGGGACAGCGTTGATTTTTCCGGCTGATGTGACTGACGCTGCATCTATCAAAGATGCCTTTGCACAGGTAAAATCGCAACTTGATGCGCCCGAAGTTTTAGTTTATAATGCTGGAGCTTTTCAAATGGCTGGTATTCTAGAACTTACACCAGAGCAATTTGAGAATAGCTGGAAAGTTAATTGTTTTGGCGCTTTTCTCGCAGCGCAGCAAGTTTTACCCGCAATGGTAGAACAAGGTAGAGGAACTATTTTATTAACAGGTGCGACTGCTGCACTTAAAGGTTCTGCCAAATTTTCGGCATTAGCGGTGGGTAAATTCGGCTTGAGAGCGCTGGCACAGTCCTTGGCAAGGGAATTTGGTCCCCAAGGAATTCATGTGGCTCATATCGTCATTGATGGTATGATTAACACCGAAAGAGTGCGTGGGATGGCATCAGAAAGGGAAGAACACACACTACTTTCACCCCTAGCGATCGCGCAAAATTATTGGCAACTCTACAACCAAGATGCAACCGCTTGGACTTTAGAACTTGATTTGCGACCTGCTGTAGAGAAATTTTAGTTTTTTGCTACACTGACATGCGCGGCATATAGTCTATTAATCAACATAATAGTCTACCAATTGGCAGACTTTTTTGTTTGCAAGTCGCTTATACCCTTTAATGAGGAAAGTCAGCGTTGGATGTCAAATAAACCACCGCTTACCGGATATTCGGTCTTTAAGATGGTATCTTTATACGTCAAGGCTTTCCTTACTAAAAAATCTCAGGAGAAAATTAATGGCACAAGCAAAAAATGGTGATACTGTAATGGTTCACTACACAGGCAAATTGACAGATGGCACAATATTTGATTCTTCTACTGAGCGTGACCCTTTGCAGTTCACCATAGGTGCAGGAGAAATCATTCCTGGATTTGAACAGGCAGTTTTAGGGATGAATACTGGCGAATCAAAAACTACAAAAATCCCTGTAGAGGAAGCTTACGGTTCACATCGTCCAGAAATGGTAGTAGAAGTTGAACGCGACCAAATGCCCCCGGAAATGGAACCAGAAGTAGGTCAGCAGTTGCAAATTCAGCAACCCTCTGGAGAAATTATTCCGGTGACGATCACTAATATCTCTGACTCTACAATTACTTTAGATGCAAATCATCCGTTAGCTGGAGAAGATTTAATCTTCGATATCGAACTTGTAGATATCACTGTTTAAATGTTAGTAGTTAGTAGTTAGTTGGAGCGTTGTTGATTGATGGTCAACAGTCAAAATAATTCATGCGGAGGTAATTCATAATTCGCGCATTGCAATTAGTGGGGGCAAAAAAGCGCCACTAATTGTTTGCCCTTGGCGTTCGGTGAAGGGTAGACCACGCTCAATTGAAGTTGATCGTGTTCAGCTTTACCCATACTTTTTTAATTATGAATTATGAATTATGAATTAATAATTATT
Source organism: Tolypothrix sp. VBCCA 56010 (assembly GCF_050875635.1). Taxonomy (NCBI): domain Bacteria; kingdom Bacillati; phylum Cyanobacteriota; class Cyanophyceae; order Nostocales; family Tolypothrichaceae; genus Tolypothrix; species Tolypothrix sp. VBCCA 56010. Next base: position 1,510 of record NZ_JBPAOH010000262.1, on the reverse strand, counting down.
TGGTCAATAGTTATCGACGCTCACACTAACTACGCTCCTACAAATTATCAACACTTCATTTATCTTCTTTCTGAGGATTTTCTGACGGATGTGTTTCAGTTGTTTGGTCAGCATCTAGAGAACGCTGGTCAGAAACAAGGACTAATTCTGTTTCTCTGTTAGATTTATTTCCCCATTGATCTAAAACATCTTTAATTAAGACTTCTTGCACCCAAATTTTAGCGACAACGGTTAAGGGTAACGCTAAGAATAATCCTAAAAAGCCAAAGAATGTGACAAAGAAAAGTTGAGAAATTAAGGTTACGGCTGGAAGCAATGACACCTGACGTGCCATGACAATCGGGGTGAGGAAATTACTTTCTATTTGCTGAATAAAAAAGTAAATAACCAACACAGCGAGGGATTTCCAAGGTGCATCTAAAAGCGCGATCGCCATTGCCGGAATTACACTCATCGTTGGACCCAGATTTGGAATCAAGTTCAAAAATCCCGCCAACACTCCTAAAGCAAGCGCTGCTTTCACACCTAAAACTGATAAGCCAGTTACACTTAACAATCCCACTACACTCATCGCAATCAAAGCGCCTACTACCCATCCCTCTAATGAAGCTTCACATTTATCTAAAATTCCATCTACCCGTCGCCGATAAAATGAGGGAAACAACCGTATAAATACTTTGCGGTAAGCTGCGGGATCGGCTAAAAACATTCCTGTTAAAACTAACACCAGCAAAATTTTCAAAACTACTTCTAAAGTGCCAGAAACAAACGTAAAAGAACTTCCCAAAGCGCGATTTATGAAAGGTTGCGCTTGTTGGATTAAACTATTTACATCAGGTATATATGGTGTCAGTTGAGTTGGAATGCGAGTTTCTGCTTGATCGAGCCAAGCATTGAAGCGTTGAAACCCTTGGGGAACCCGATATGTTAGTTCTTGGAACTGCTGTGTAAAAGGCGGTACAATCAGCCAGAAAAAACCCACGACGACCGCAAGAAAAATCCCCACCGACAGAATTACGGCAAGTCCCCGTGCCATACCCATGCGCTGCAAGCGTTTCGCCAGCCGATTTAAGGTGGTGGCTAATACAATCGCGGCAAACATCAGTAAAAGTACATCCTTTATTTGCCACAAAATGTATAAAGAGATAACGAGGGCGATTAAGCCGATCCATTGACCTAAATTCACAGGCTGTCTCCGAACTGTTGGCGAGATGCGTTTTGCTTTTAATGCAGTTAGATTAGCCGATTTTTGCAATTTCCGCTTGTATCTGGGGAGTGGGGAGTAAGGAGTGGGGAGTGGGGGAGTGGGGGAGTGGGGGGAGTGGGGAGTTAAGAGGCGCAAAGTTAAGAGTTAAGAGTTAAGAGGCGCGGAGTTATTACTCCCCCAAGTCTTCCTTGTCCTCCTTGTCCCCCCATCCCCCCATCCCCCCCTCCCCCTATCCCTTACTTGGGAGTCGCGACAATAATGCGATCGCCATAATCAAACTCGGTGACAAAACCATAATTAATA
>NZ_JBPAOH010000261.1:0-5922 GCF_050875635.1 Tolypothrix sp. VBCCA 56010 | reverse complement strand
GAAGTTGCGGTTGCACTACTCGCAACCGCCAATTTGTGATTGGCGATCGCATGAATCAGCAGGTGCATAGCACTTGGATTCCCATAACCCGCAACTTGGGTTAGTATGCAAAACCAGATAGTTGCTCGTTTTCGTCGCCGGAGTGACGCAGAGGCTCATTCACAAGCTCTGCACCGACTGATACCAAGTGCAACTTTCACAATCATTTTCAATCCGGCAGTCGAGCAACCAGACCAAATTACCCCATGATTCAGTCATTCTGGAAGTCAACTTAATTTGTCGCGAGCCTCTTTCAGAGGAGCTTCTCCTTACGGAGACGCTACGCGAACGCTAACGCATTTTAATCAAATATTCTTTTCCCATCCTACGTCGTTTCATCACAGAAACTACAAGCGATCGCCTTAAGGATGCTCTTATGCCTTAATATCTTGCACTCACTGAGCAACATCTACTGCAACGATACTGGATTAGCTTAACTAAATACCAATTCTCTTGTTCGTTGGAACATAGGATATCCTCCCTTGCTACCTTTTTTCCAGGAAGGCAAGGGGGGATAATTGGTAGCTAACATTTGGAAAAGTAGCAGGACTTACGCACTCCTTCACTGAAAAACAAACCACGTTCGCCCTTGGCGTCTCCCACAGGAGAAGATACGAAGGACACCAAGGAATAAGAGTTTCAGAGGTATTTTGCGTAAGTCTTAAGTAGTATATGTTTGTAGAAACTTAGTAATCAATAAGACTTTTGATACTTTGCCATATCGGCAAAGGTCAGAAAACACCGCTGACACCAACCATCCACCCACAATGCCGGAATCTTAAAACTTGCCCCACAGTTTGGACATTCTGACAACAACGTTAATTTGTGGCTCGCGCACCCCTGCATCTCCTTAAACTGCCATTCAATTTTGTGACAAGGTGACTCAGCATAACAAGCTCCACACAACCGAATTGGCTCCATTTTCATCCCCACACCAGGAGGCGGCAGCATCTGCGCTAACCTATCTGCATCAACCCCCACCACAGCTGCTAACTTCTCCAACTGCTGGCGAGTGGGAGGGGGATTAAAGCGGAATTTCTCCCAACGTGCGATGGGCAAAGCCCCGCCGTAGGCGATTGCACCTCCAAGTCCTGCTGCTTTACCTAATCCAGTAGGCGTTAAATGATTCGCTCGTCGAAACCTTCCCAAAAAATGACTTAAACTTTCCCCCTCTAGCAGTTCAATTTGAAATAACCAAGCTTTGATATCTTCCCTTTCCATCACTTGTACTCAGCAGCCACTTCCTTGAGCGTTTCCAAGTCAATTTTTTGCAGTCCCTTTTTTAAAGCCCGGATTGCAGTCTCTCGGAGAATCATATCCATCAAACCGATATAACCTCCAGTTGCTTCCCCTAATGTCTTCAACATCGTCTTACTTGAAAGATTAGAAGCAACTGGTAATCTAAGTATTTGCTTCTCCCAAATATCCACCGTTCGCTTAAAATCTTCCCCTGACATCTTTCCAAAACGGTGACAAGACCGAAAACGGTTGTAAACCTGCTCATCCCGCTTAATCACTGCATCTAAGCGATCAGTTCCTACCAAAATCACTGCTATTTCCAACCTGTCAAAAATATCACGCACTTCCGCAAAAGTTTTCGGCTTAAAGCGGTCAGCTTCATCAATAATCAACATCTCTACCCCGCAACCTTTAAGAACCCGCAGCGTTCTATCTCGAATTTCTGCCACTGTTCCTTTAGTTACTTGATATTTCAAATGCTCCATAATTACCCCAAATAACTCCTTTGCACCGCACTCTTGGGGAATTTGGATATAAGCCACAGGTACAGTCGGTGGTTTTCCTGCAACTTGAGAGGGTTTATTCCTAAGCCTATAGGCATCACAACCCATTGTTTTACCCGTTCTCGACTCACCGACCACACGCCCAGATTGCCTTGATTGGCGCTTTCCTTCCAACCAATCATGGAGCATTTGCACTTGTTCGAGTGGGACATAACCTTTACGATTTAATCGCTGAATTTCGCTTTGCAATATCTCGCTATTAATGGGAATCTCACCCAGTTGTTTGGCGATCGCTTGGGCTTGTTTTGAAGTCATTTTCTAAAATCCATAATCTTCACGCATTTGTTCGTAATCAAAAACTTCCGGCATCTCTGGCTCAGGTTCGCTGTCAATAGATACCACCTCTACTGATGACTGTGGCTCAACAGCTATAAGTTGTTTAGCTTTTTTGACCTCAGCGTGTTCGACTTTCTGACGCTCTTTTTTAGTTTTCTTTTGAGTTTGGAATGTTTCGCGTTCCCTAACTTCAGCCAAAATTGAGCGATTACTGACAGCCTTACCCGCTTCTCTGACCTTACGACTGCTAGCTTTTGCCTCATCTAGAGATAGTTCTTCTGTCTGCAAGTCTTGAGCAAACGCACGAGCAAGAAATACCTCTTTATCCCCTTCTGTGCGATAAACCAAAATCGTTGTGATGTCTCTGGGGTCATATCGCAACACTACGCTTTCCCCCGCGTAACCTGCTAAATATTCACCTCGGTACATCAAGTTTTCAAATTGCAGGTAGCCTCCTCGTTGGATTTGTCTTCGAGTTTGCTTCATAAGGCAAATATCCAAATCCCTCTCGGAAAGTAAATCTAGTGTTGCAATTAACCCGGATTCCCAGCGCTGAAATCTAGTTTGGTCGCCCATCCGAGCATCAATTCGTTGGTTATAGTTATCAACGATGTAACGCACCAGCATTTGTTCTAGTTGTCGCAGTGTCAAGCAAGCTTCTTTTTCGGCTTCCTCTGGTCGCTCTTGAACGTTTGACCCTGTATATCCACGCAAGGTTGAGAATAATTCAGTATTGAAAGTTTTAAACGGACGTTCGACACTACCACCTTCAGATGGGCGATCGCGTAAATGACAAACAAACCCTAACTGCACTCCTATCTGCTGCAAATGGTTAGAACGAAAATCCTTACCCCCGTCTGTATAGAAGTGTTGCGGCAAACCATAAGTACCCCATTCTTCGTGAAGTCCATATTCTGAGTTGTACTGCTTGGGCAAAATTGCATGACGCAGCGCTAAAGCCACAACTTGAGAACTTGGTGCATCGTAGCCCAAGTTAATCCCCATAATGCAGCGTGAATAACTATCAATAACCGTTGTTAACCAAGGACGACTAAGAATTTTGCCATTCTGGTCTACTAATAAAACATCAACAAGGGTGTGGTCGCACTGCCAAACTTGGTTACTGTGTTCTATTTGTAAATCTTTTCCGTCACGGGTTTTAACTGATAAGCGCGAACCACGCCAACCTGGAGAGCGAATACTTTTGGCTTTCTCCTCCTTCTCAATTAAAGGTTGCAGGACACGGTAAACCGTCATGTGGGAAGGATGCTTAACTCCCAGTTCGTCTGCCCTTGCCTTCACTCTGATAAATACCTGCTGGCGAGTCATTCTTTTACTACCCTTATTGCCCTCCTTGTAGGTCTTCAAAATAAACTCTTGCCAGTTTTCATCGACTCGGTGCTTTCCTTTATCGGCTCGTTGAGTTTCAGTCAGTGCTGCTAAACCTTCCTGCTCCCAGTTGTCAACCAGTCGTCTTACTGTACGCACTGATTTACCAAGTTTTGCTGCTGCTTCCTTTAACTTTTGAGTATAAGTAGTGCGATCGCTATTTTCTAAAAGACTTTGAATCACCTCGATTTTCAGCAAAGCTTCATCCGAAAGTTTAGAAACAATAACGTTTGCTTCAGCAAGATCCTTATTAACATCTGCGGAGCTTGCCCAAGTCGTAGAGGTTGTAGAAGATTCTGCATTATTCATATTATGTTTTATCAAAACATAGTTGTATTATACTATTATCTTGACAAATAATTTGTTAATTTATGCAAAACCACTATTTTCCATGTTTCTGGGGAGTGACAATTAAATTGTGAATTTTCAGGTATTTGACATCTAATTAGTGAATATCGACTTGGATGGGTATAACTGTCTAAAATAGCAAAAGCCCTGACATAATCCTTGCTATGTCAGGGTTTTAGGTATTTGTCATCTTGTGACAAGATTTTGTTAAATTGACAAATAATTTGTTAATTTACATCTTTGTCAGGGACAAACTGCGATCCATTTTTGGAGAAAAATTAACACCTGCTCAATATCGCACCAGTATTGACGTTTTAATCTGGTGTAATAATCCAGCATCGGAAAGTCGAGTGGGGGTGCGATCGGTTATCAGCACCAGAAAACGAAATAATTACGAGTTTGCCTGTATTTTTACTCATTTTTTATATGGATTTGTTGTTTTAAAATAAGTGCAATCAGCAAATGCGTTGGCGTAGCCCGCCGCAGGCATCGCCAAATCAATAAATGCGAGCGCCGAAATAGCAATTGCGATCGCCAAATCAATAAATGCGATTGCCGAAATAGCAATTGCGATCGCCAAATCAATAAATGCGATTGCCGAAATAGCAATTGCGATCGCCAAAATAGCAAATGCGATCGCCAAAATAGCAAATGCGATCGCCAAAATAGCAAATGTGTTCGCCGAAATAGCAAATGCGATCGCCAAAATAGCAAATGCGATCGCCAAAATAGCAAATGCGATCGCCAAAATAGCAAATGCGATCGCCAAAATAGCAAATGCGAATGCCGAAATAACAATTGCGATCGCCAAAATAGCAAATGCGATCGCCAAATCAATAAATGCGATCGCCAAATCAATAAATGCGATCGCCGAAATCACAAATGCGATCGCAAAATCTATAAACACGATCGCATCCATCCTCTTTTTACCTGAAACTGGCAGTGGGCGATCGCAAAATCAGTATATTGTCTGTTCACAAGTAAAAAACGCTCATCCACGAGGTTCTTTCATTATCAGAAACACATCATTTGTGATGAAATTCTACACTTTTCTGGAATTTAGGGTGTTGGTGTTGAATTTTTCTTATGATCTAGTTGCGTCTCACACCCTTGCTCATGAATGAACAGCGACAGCAAGCCTATCTCAACCTCATTCAACGCCTATTGAATTGCCGTACTAACGATGAATTCCAAGAAACTTTGGCAGCAAACCAAGAATTAGTAGATATTGGCTTCTTGCAGACAATAGAAGCAGAAGCACAGAGGTTTTCACAGCAAGGGGATGAGACGACAGCGAATTGGTTGCAAGGTTTGGCAATGCAACTAAGGGAAGCGTTGAATCTAGATAATAAAGTAGATTTGCAATCTCTCAGTGAGGAGGAGATACAGACATATTACCAATTCTTGATGCAGGTACTACAAGTAACCGCAGACAGTAGTGGTAATTCCCAGGTAGTTTACCCCTTGCTGGCAAGGAATACAGACAAACTCGATGGAGTGTTAGCAGAAATATTGCACCGTTGGGGCACAAATAGACTTGGGGAAGCCAAAGCAGATGAAGCGGAATATTTAGCAGCAGTTATTGTTGCATTTAGCAATCTAATTCAGCAATTTCCCTTGGGTAGCAAAGCCAGCAATATGGAAATTGCCATTACTGGCTATGAAGTCGCGTTGACAGTCTGCACCAGAGAAGCTTTGCCTGTTGATTGGGCAGCAACGCAACATAATCTCGCAAATGCTTACCTAAGTAGAATCAAAGGAGACAAGGCAGAGAATATCGAAAATGCCATCGCTGCTTTTACTGCTGCTTTAACTGTCTTCACCAGGGAAGCTTTGCCTATTGATTGGGCAGCAACGCAAAATAATCTCGCTATTGCCTACAGGGGTAGAATCAAAGGAGACAAGGCAGAGAATATCGAAAATGCCATCGCTGCTTCTACTGCTGCTTTAACTGTCTTCACCAGGGAAGCTTTGCCTATTGATTGGGCAAGGACGCAAAATAATCTCGCACTTGCCTACAGCGATAGAATCAAAGGAGACAAGGCAGAGAATATCGAAAATGCCATCG
>NZ_JBPAOH010000260.1:0-5950 GCF_050875635.1 Tolypothrix sp. VBCCA 56010 | reverse complement strand
AAGTACACTCAACTCGCACCAGGACGCTTTGATGGACTGTGGGATTAAAGTGTGAAACGCCCCGCCGATCAGTGGACTTACTTTCTTCGACCCTAGTACCAAAGAAACCAACTCCAATATTTAATGCCGATCGGTGGCAGATCAGTGGGAGTAGTTTCTTCGACCTTAAGCCCAAAGACACCTTTCTAAAATTTTCTAGTCACTAGGAGATACTTTGCAGAGCTTTTTTGACGGCAGATCGAACGCTCAAAAAAATTCTCAAAAATGTCCTTCTTATCCCGGTCGGAGGTTGCAACCCCTTTTTAACGTGCCCACGTCGGAGGGCGTCGTTTTTTTTGAAAATTTTTCAAAGTTCGCTTTACCGCCCAAAGTCCGGTCATACTCCTCATTTGACACGTTGGCGTACAATTGTACTGGTTGAGTTGATTGGGGCTGTTGTTGGATCTGTCGCTTAAAGATGTCACGCGATCGCCTCATCGATGTCAGGGTGTAACGCTCCTCGTAGAGGTTACAGCGGTAAATCCAGGTTTTATCGTAGTAGTTACAAAAACTGTCCTCAGTGACATAGCTTTTATGCCACTCCTTTGCACCCCGCGATTTTTCCTGAAGTTCCCACTCGTTACCGCAACTAGTCAGCCAAATGTCATCGGCGGCTTGGAAGAAGTCGGCTTGGTGCTTCATGGCTTGTTGCACCCGTTTGTATTCTCCTTTCGCCTGCATCAACTGACGTCGGTTCAAACCGAGCGCCTCCTGGTGACGCCTCACTGTGCGATCGCTTATTCCCAACTTGCTGCCAATCGACCTTTGGCTAGCCCCAAATGGAACAAAGCTTCTCGACACAAACGCCCGTTTCTGTCCTACATGCAATAAGAAAAGTATTTGCCCCTCGTCCGATTTTTGAGAGGATACTTTTTTTGATTGCAGTATGGCAGAAGCCTTGGGCGGTGCGTAAATAGCCCGTTCCCGTTTTTTAAGATTTGTTACAGCCGCATAGTGACTTTTAGACTGTAAGTCCTGGGTGCAAGCGCCTGTTACAAGTGGTCGGATGTTTTGGTTCACCTCAACCAATCGCAGATCCACAACGCCTTCCCAATCTATTAACCCCAATTTGAAACAAACTTTGTGCAAGGCGCCCAAATAGACCCGCAACACTCCACGTCGGATGTTGCCTTTTCTAAAAGCGCCTGCTGTCTTGCCGTCTTTGAGCCATCTGTAAAGTGTTTGGCTAGAAATACCCAATACGCTACAGCATAACTCTATCGGTAGTTCGGCGTAACCCCGCCCCCAAATGTCCAACCCCCGACACAAATACCACAGCCGCGCCCATGTGTAACGCCCGATGCCAACATGCAGCCGCAACGTGAAAGCATTCAGAATTATTTGAGCTTTCGTTAGTTCGAGAAAGACCAGAAATGGTACATTTGTTTTTAAGGCTGAGTACTCCTTCTCATGGAGAGGGCACTTACTCAGCCCCCGTGATTGGTTAGTTGCACGATTCGCGGGGTTGGTAGGCACTGGCGTTGTCTTCCTAATCCCGTAGCCAAAAGTGCTATCCGCTTAAGCCGATTTAATTGCCTCTTGTTAACCCACCCCAGAAATTGATAGTCTTAGTCTACATTTTAATTGTTGGTCTTGTTAGAGCGGGGTGGCTAGGTGGTTGAGGCTTTTAATCGGCTGAAACTGATAGCAAACTTTTAACTACAAGACCTTTTTTTAAGTTTTCTTATATAAGAAATTTGCATTTGCACAAATGCAAACTTCACTAAAAATTTGCTTTAGGCAGAAATGCAAACTTCACTAAAAATTTGCTTTATTAAGCATACATCTGAATTGTCTGTGCATCAATTAGGCGCATATCATTTAAATTCGCAAAAGTTTTATGTATGAATAACCTGAAGTAAACGTCCTGAAATTGTACCCCTGTATTTTGCATGGATAAATTACTTCACTTCTCACCAACACTGCTCACCAACAAAAGCAAGTATGCTTGTCTAAATTAATTTAGGCTAAAGGGACGAAAGAAGCTTTCAAGCTGCGCCCGAACACTTTAAACTCTCGCTTCAAAAGCCATAATCAAGCCGGATCTGCTCGACGATCGCCCTTGCAGAGTAATAATTCCCAGGTAGCCCCGGCACATTTTTCGCGCACCAGTCCACCGACCGCCCCTCTGAAACTGCGGTTTTTATTGCCGAAATCAGCGCCGCATTTCCCCCCTCAAAATCGGGGTTTTGGGGCTGAAACCCTTGGTATTGCGTGGTTTGGGGGTAGTTTCGCGTATCTGGAGTAAAACTGTTGTTTACTGATTGCTCACCCTCGCTATCAACCGGATTAAAACTATCAGCAACCGCTCTAAAAGATGGTTTCCAACCGGATAAATCTGGTACTTTGGCAGGTTGTTTCTCTACCATGCAGCACCTGAAACCTTGTGACTCTAACTCTCTTAAAACAGCAGAGTAATATTGAAACTCTTCTGAATCTTTCCTGTACTTGTTTCTCAAAAACTTACAATGCTCTAATGCAAAGTCACCAAAGCGAACTGTAGTAAAACACTCCTCTAAATCTGACTCTCCCTCTAGTCCCCAGGTTGCTACATTCTCCCCTTGAGCTAAGGCAATAAGTCTAATTTTGGCATCCCTCGCTACTATAATAATGTCCTTCATTAACTCTTTAGCCGTGGTGACATTTTTGTTGATTAACTTCCATTCGTCACAAGCAAAGTTGATTTGATGCGGCATTTTGCCTGATTCCATCTCGGCGTATCTAGTATGCATCAAAGAGTGAACGTCTTTAAGCTTATCTTCACACTCTTGGTAATTGAAGGGATACCCAAAAACCTTGTGGTTAATCCAGTCTGCTGGCTTCTTTTTGGGAGTAATCACGAACTGTTCACCACTTAACATATCTAAAATCCATTCGGCAAAACGGGTTTTGCCTACTCCCGTCTTGCCAATTACCCTAATGTGTGGAAATTTATCAGGCTGATTCTTTATCTCGGTAAAGTCAAAAAACTCTATCTTGATTTCACTTGGTAGGGCTGTAACTTCTATAGTCTCTATCTTATCTTGCTTTGAGATTGAAATTCCAGCATAGGGCAAGTGGTCAACCACAAACACTATCCTGGTTAAGAACTTTGCAAACATTCGGATACAAAGAAGAAAAATCTCTAATATCTTTTCTGTGGCTAAAGTTAGAAATTGTAGAAAAGATAGCAGTGACTTAATTAGTACCCATCCAAAAAACCTCAGCCATGACTGAAAAGTGGGTAAGTCAAAATAGTTCACGTTCCGCTATATTCAATAAAGATTTGTATTTTAAATTGGTGCTGTTGGCGCTTCTCTCCTTCTCCTTTACTGGCTAGATAAAGGAGAAGAGTAACGGCAATTAACAGCGCCATCAGCCGCAAAATACCGTCACCTTGATTCATGTCTAAAAAATCACTCGGTAGCAGCGCCCCGATCCAGCATGTATTGATTTACCAGTTCGCAAGTCCGCAGCTTTGGATCTGCTGACTTTTATTAATGGGTAGCTGCCATCAGCAGACAAACTGAACGGACTATATAGTGGCAGCGCCTCCCAAGAAGTAGGAGAGGCATCGACCTTGCAAGTGTAAGCGACGTCTGCCATGTCACTTGCCCCTGGCACACTTGGGAGTGAGGGGAAGTTGCGGCGCGATCGCGTTTTGTTAGCACTTTTACCCGCATTAAAAACGGGTACAGTGCCGTTGTTGGCGGTCTGTACTTGCTCCATATTCACAATAGCTGTTAACTCTACTGAATAATAACACTTGTTGTTAATAGTTAACAATAAATGTGAACCACGATTACCACGCTGAAGAGTTATGATGAGTTAATAGTTATTAATAACCTCAATGCCAACCAAGGTAACGGTTACAGTCGTTTTAACCAAGGAAGAAAAAGATAGGCTACAACGGCTAGCGGACGTTGAAGACCGTTCGCTGAGTTATCTGGCTGGTAAATTTATTAGAGAAGCCTTGGACAGAGCAGAAGCAAAAACTGCTGCTAAGACCAATGAGGAAGATGTAGCATGAGCGATCGCCTTTAAACCAGATTTATTACCACAGAGAAATACTTGTCGCAAGTATTGAAAGAAGGCGATCGCGCTTTGTTGCGGTGCGATCGCGATCGCCTTAACCATCTAGACATATATAGACATAAATATAGACATATGTTAGATTATATCTAGACAAGTATAGACATACATCTAGAATATGGCAGATAAGACCTTAGCCACTTTTCGCATTGACCCCCAAGAGTGGGAAACCTTTAAAAATGCAGCCAGTGCTGAAGGAACTAACGCCTCAGCGGTTTTTACAGAATTCGTTCGTTGGTACAATTCGGGTAACAGGCTGGGAAATTCCACCGCGTTCGCTGACACTAATCTAGACAAGACTATCGATAAGCGTCTAGACATTATCGAACAACGTCTAGATACAGTCACGACTAATCATCTAGACACAGAGTTCAATGAACGTCTAGAAATATGTATAGACAAAGTGCTAGACGATAGGGGACTGAAACCAGAAATTATTAAAGAGCAACTGGAGGAACAATACGTAGAACTCGCCACAGGACTAAACGCCACCCTGAGCGAATTAAGTAAGCAACTGGAGGAACTGCGGGGAAAATTGAAAGCCCGGTAGCACAGACAGAATCATCAGCTACCGGGCAAGACAAAAAGCATATAGACAGCAATATATACAGTCTAGACAAGCTGGAGGCAACACGCGATCGCATCCTCAGTAAATTAAAAGTTGGGCGTCAGTCGTCAGCGGGAAAGGCAATTGATGCGTTTATTCGGGAACTGAAACGCGCCTCACCGCAAAAGTCTTGCGACACAACCGAACTAAAAGTTGATACTCAAACTAAGGAAACGACAAACACCACAACACAACCCAAAGCCAGTTGGGAAGATAAAGCGCAAAACTTTCTTAATGGGGTGAAGTGGAATGGCTGACCAAATAGATATGAGGCTGATGGGAACCCCAGAAGACCTGGAAAAATGGGCTTGGTTTTTGGGAGAGTGCGAGAAGCGCGATTTAATCACCGTTTTAGAAAAGTCCCAACTTTATAAGAACCGTGGCGACTCAAAGCTTTTTCGCCTCTACATTAAAATCAAGCTAAACGCGGAGAATCCGTAAGTCTAGACATCTATCTAGACAATAATAACGCCTCAAAATGTGGGAAAGTGTCAGTAAAAAGAATATTTAACCGACTGTCCCAACTGATGAGCATCTACAAGCCAAAATCCCGCGCACATCTTAAACTGGTGGTCAACAATCCAATTCCGGAAAGTAAACAGGAGTGGAAGTTGCGCCGCCCTAAAAATGAAGACGTGCGATCTAGAGAATACCTTCGACCCGATGAAGTCGAACGGCTCATTGAAGCTGCCAAGTCAGTTGGGCGTTACCCAGGTCGGGACGGGCTGCTGATGCTCATGATGTACCGTCACGGGTTGCGAGTGTCCGAGGCGATCGCGCTGCGGTGGTCTGATGTTGATTGGGACACCGCCCATATTTATATTAAGCGTCTCAAGCGCGGCAACCCCTCCAACCAACAAATTGACGGTAAGGAATTGCGCTTACTGCGTTCTCTCAAAAGAGAAGCTAAAGACAAATCTCCCTGGATGTTTATGTCCGAACGCGGCTCCCCACTGACTGACGACGCGGTGCGAAAGATTATCAGCCGCGCTGGGGAGATTGCCGGCTTTGACTTTCCCATCCATCCCCACATGTTACGCCACAGCTGCGGCTACTATTTGGCAAGTCGTGGTTATGACACGCGGCTAATTCAGGACTACTTAGGACACAAAAATATTCAGCACACGGTAAAGTACACTCAACTCGCACCAGGACGCTTTGATGGACTGTGGGATTAAAGTGTGAAACGCCCCGCCGATCAGTGGACTTACTTTCTTCGACCCTAGTACCAAA
>NZ_JBPAOH010000259.1:0-6014 GCF_050875635.1 Tolypothrix sp. VBCCA 56010 | reverse complement strand
TTTAGAGTACATTAATGACCCGCATCACGGATAAATAAATTTATCCTGTTCGCTTATATCCCCCGCATGAATGACGGGGGCTTTACGCTTCACGTACTCGTAATTCGGGATGAATGTGTTGGCGATCGCCGATCGTAACTTCCGCCCCAACGAGTGGGGACTTGGCTAAAGTCGGCGTCGGTGGGTATTTAGGTCAACTACTGCCTGAGGCGGGTAAGCGCTCTGGGGATTCATGGTAGATACTCCCAAAGCTTTGAGTTTACAGTCAATTGTCACTAGTTTGTTGGCGTGCAAAGAATATTTATTAACGAACCGCGTACTGCTAGCCTTCGGCAACGCCAAGGGCGAACGCAGAAGCCGCAGGCTAGGCACGAAGTACACGTTCGCCCTTGGTGTCTTTGAAGGAGAAGGAAGAAGAGAAAAAGGAAGATGGGTCATTTTGTAGGGGGAGAGGAGAGTTAAGTTTGAGGTTTCATGTTCTCAACTCGAAGTTTCATGCTTTGAACTCGAAGTTTCATGCTTTGAACTCGAAGTTTCATGCTTTGAACTCGAAGTTTCATGCTTTGAACTCGAAGTTTCATGCTTTGAACTCGAAGTTTCATGCTCTGAACTCGAAGTTTCATGCTCTGAACTCGAAGTTTCATGCTTTGAACTCGAAGTTTTAATCTGTTAGGGTGCGTTATGGACCCAACGACAAGAACGCACCGAAGATCTGGGATGGTGCGTTGCGTTGCACAACACAACGGGCCCTAAAGCGCGGCGTTGCCTGCTCAGAGGATTCTGTCCGTCGAACCGACGAAAGGAGGAATATCCACACCGCTTTAAGCCGGACCCTACTGGCTACTATCCCCCCATCTCACCATCTCCCCATCTCCCCCCCGGACGGGGAAACCCCGCCGCTACTGATACCCGGCTGCTTGCAATAAGAATAACTTCGCATAGCGTCCCCCAGCTTGCAATAACTCTTCGTGAGTTCCCTGTTCTATCACTTCCCCATTTTCAATCACCACGATTTTGTCAGCCATCCGCACTGTGGAAAAGCGGTGAGAAATTAACAATACCATCTGATTTTTGGTTAAAGCGCGAAAGTGATTGAAAATATCAAACTCAGCTTGAGCATCCATTGCTGATGTCGGTTCATCTAAAACCAAAATATCTGCACTATCTCGCATAAAAGCACGAGAAAGAGCTATTTTTTGCCACTGTCCCCCAGAAAGTTCTTGTCCACCTTTGAACCATTTACCAAGTTGAGTTGTAAAACCTGCGGGTAATTTCTCGACGAAAGGTAGTGCCATGCCTTTTTCGGCGGCAATTTCCCAAAGTTCTCTATCTTCTAATCGTTCCACATCACCGACACCGATATTTTCGCCGACGGTGAATTGGTAGCGAACAAAGTTCTGGAAAATTACACCAATACGTCGTCGCAATACATCAACATCCCATTCTTGCAAGTCTAAACCATCGAGTAAGATGCGTCCAGAGTCTGGATAATAAAGCCGAGTCAGCAGTTTAATTAAGGTTGTCTTCCCAGAACCATTTTCACCAACGATCGCTAGTTTTTTACCCGGTCGCAAATGTAGAGATATATTTTTCAACGCCGGTTGCAAATTTCCCGGATAGGTAAATGTCATGTTCTCAAAACGAATACCATCACCGGGTTTGACACCTTTAGTCGCTTTACCTATTGACGTTGGTACTTCTTCTTCGAGAAAATCGTACAGGTTGGAGAGATACAAGTTATCTTCATACATCCCGCCGATGGAAGTCAACGCCCCGGAAAAAGTAGTTTGTCCTTGGCGAAACACGGTGAGATACATCGTCATATCTCCTAAAGTAATTCTCCCCGCCACGGTTTCTATGACAATCCAAGCATAGGCGATGTAAAAACCAGCAGTAGAAAGTAAACTTAATAGATATCCCCACAAGCCCCGACGCAAAGTTAAATCGCGATCTTCGCCATAAAGCCGATTAAATAGATCGTGATAACGCCCTAACAGCATATCTCCTAGCTGATAGAGTTTGACTTCTTTGGCAAAATCTTCTCTAGCCAACAGCGTTTCTAGATAATGCTGTTCGCGGGTTTCTGGCGCCCGCCAACTAAACAGCCGGAAAGCTTGAGCCGCAAACTTCGTTTCCACAAAGAATGCAGGCATCCCGGCTAAAATTAGAACTAACAATGCCCAAACAGAAAACTTGACAAGCAAAGCTCCATATGTTATAAGTGAAAGGGCACTTTGCACCAAGCCGAATGTGCGCGTTACCAAAGAAAGGGGACGAGTCGAAGCTTCTCGCCGCGCATTGGTCAATTTGTCGTAAAATTCCGAGTCCTCAAACTGGGTGAGATCCAAAGTGAGGGACTTTTCCAAGATAAGAACGTTGACCCGTTGACCGAGTAAGACCCGCAGTAAAGATTGACAGATGGAAAGTCCTCGTTGAGTAGCAGCTAATAAAGCAACAGCGATCGCTTCTAAGCCAACATACATCAGCGGATGATAACTATTGACAAAATCGAAAATAGATGTACCCGATTGCGCGGCAAAAATGACCGCATCGACAATTAACTTACCGATGTAGGCGATCGCCGCAGGCAAAAGACCAGCCACTAAAGTTAAAGTGGCAAGAATAATAGTTAGAAAGCGGCTAGTAGTCCACACCAAGTTGACAGCACGTCCACTGTAGCGGAATACGGAAAGTGATTGACGCAGAGCGTTTCGTTTCTTTTGAGTCCTCATTATTCATTTTATAGCGTGAAGTGCCCCTTAATTGCTTACTTTCTTCCGGCTCGAAGAATAACTATTTAACGAACCGCGAAGACACGTTCGCGTAGCGTCTCCGAAGGAGAAGGACACGAAGGAGGAAGGAAAAGAAGATAGGTAATTTTGCAGCGGGAAGGGAGTAATTGGGAAAGGGAAGCGGGTAAATTCGATTTTGAATTGACCCCACGCTCTGTGCTGTTGGTTGTAACATCAAGGAATTATCGAATCAGTTTAAAATTAAGTTATTGCACTGCCTGTGAAAGTTGTAGCGATGAAAGAAAGGCAACATATTTTTGTACCGCGTGGTAGACGGATTTTTGAAGTTATTCAAGAACACTCAAAAAATCAGCGTCCTCCTGTTTCTGAAGAAGACAAAGCTAGACGCAAGGCGGAGAATGCAGCGTTTAACAAGCGTTGCAATGAAATTTTTCAACGAGTTTGTCCGGAATTAATCAAAGATTATTACAACTGGGCGATTATGATTGAGCCAAACAGTGAAGATTATGTTATCGACCCCGACCCAGAAGTTGCTTTCCAAAAAATTCGCAGCAAGCATCCAAACGCCAGAATTATGGAAATGCGTTTGAATGAAACAGGCGCTGTTGGTAGAATATGATTCCAGGCTTTTTTGGTGAGAATGGAGAGTTGTATTTTGAAATTAATTTGATAGCTGCCGATAGTTCGGATATCAAAGTTAATGCTTTGCTAGATACTGGGTGTACTGACTGGTTGGTAATGGATATTCAAGATGTAGAAAGTTTGGAATGGTCTTATGTTCGGGAACAAATAAGGCAGACAGCACGAGGGGAAGCAGAATTTTATCTTTATCAAGGAAATGTTTGCTTTGATGGTCAAGAATTTACTATCCCTGCCTTAGCTGGTGAAGAAATTACTGAAGTTTTAATTGGGTTGCCTTGGCTAGAAAATCGCCGATTAGTAGTAGATAGAAAAGCAAGTTTGCTGACTTTGGGCGAAGATTAGATGATCGCAAATCAGTTTATGATTGCATCTTTTCAGCAAAAACAATTAGCGCAGCATAGCTTATACTACAGATACAACGTCTTCTTAGCACACCATGAGTCTGTGCATTAACCCGTTTTGCCCCAAACCAGATCACTCGGAGAATGCTAACAACCGCTTTTGTCAAAGTTGCGGTTCGCACCTACTCCTAGAAAACCGCTATCGGGTGATGCGCTTGCTGAGTGATAAAAGTGGGTTTGGCAAAATTTATGAGGCATACGAAAACAGTACGCCAAAAATCCTGAAAGTTCTCAAAGAACACCTCAATCACCAGCCTAAAGCAGTAGAACTATTTGAACAAGAGGCGGCAGTATTGGCAAAGTTGGATCATCCTGGCATTCCGAAAGTGGATGGTTACTTTCAGTATCTCACCAATCACAATTTGCGGTTGCACTGTTTGGTGATGGAAAAAATCGATGGTGTGAATTTAGAACAATGGCTGCAACAACACTCTAATAATCCTATTTCCGAGAAGCAAGCTTTAGCCTGGTTAAAGCAACTGACGGAAATATTGCAGATAGTGCATGACAAACAGTGGTTTCATCGCGATATTAAACCCGCAAATGTCATGCTGAGAAGCAATGGACAGTTAGTGTTGATTGACTTTGGCACAGCCAGAGATGCGACGTATACATATTTAGCAAAGCTGGGTGTGGGACACCAAATTACGGCGGTGGTTTCCGCAGGGTACACCCCACCAGAACAAATTAATTACCAAGCAGTACCGCAGTCGGATTTTTTTGCTTTGGGACGCACCTTTGTATATTTGCTCACGGGGCAACATCCCTTAAAGTTTTATGATGCTCATAATGATGTGTTTCGCTGGCGACAAGCGGTGACAATTTCACCGTTGCTGGGCAATTTTTTAGATCAATTAATGGCGCGAAAACCAGGCGATCGACCGTTAAATACTCAGGTGTTGTTGCAGCGAATAGGAGAAATTGAGCAAAAAACCCTTCCGCCTTCAAAAAAGAAATTGCCGATAGCAGTGACCGTTGCGGCGCTGCTGTTATTAGGGGGAGGGTTTGGGTATTTAGCACCTAAAATCGGTCAAACTTCATCGCCTTCTATATCAACAACTAGTCCAACTGCGACAAATCAAAACCCCTTAGCAAATCTTTCTCTAGCCCAAACCCTGACTGGGCATACCGACTTAATCTGTGGCGAGAATTGCATCGCTATCAGCCGCGATAATTCCACTCTTGTCAGTGGCAGTCATGACAAAACTATCAAAATTTGGAATTTGGCAGATGGCACTCTTATCCGCACCCTGACTGGTCATTCCAACTGGGTTTGTTCTGTCGCTATTAGCCCGGATGGGCAAACTTTAGTTAGTGCCAGTGCTGACAAAACTATCAAAATTTGGAATTTGGCAGATGGCACTCTTATCCGCACCCTGACTGGTCATTCCACGTGGGTTTGTTCTGTCGCTATTAGCCCGGATGGGCAAACTTTAGTTAGTGGCAGTTTTGACAAAACTATCAAAATTTGGAATTTGGCAGACGGCACTCTTATCCGCACCCTGACTGGTCATTCCTCCAGTGTTGATTCTGTCGCTATTAGCCCGGATGGGCAGACTTTAGTTAGTGGCAGTTATGACAAGACTATCAAAATTTGGAACTTGGCAGATGGCACTCTTATCCGCACCGTGACTGCTAATTACTTCAGTGTTGATTTTGTCGCCATCAGCCCGGATGGGCAGACTTTAGTTAGTGGTAGTGCTAACAACACAATCAAAATTTGGAACTTGGCAGATGGCACTCGTATCCGCACCCTGCCTGGTGATTCCAACGGGGTTAATTCTGTCGCCATCAGCCCGGATGGGCAGACTTTAGTTAGTGGTAGTGCTAACAACACAATCAAAATTTGGAACTTGGCAGATGGCACTCGTATCCGCACCCTGCCTGGTGATTCCAACGGGGTTAATTCTGTCGCCATTAGCCCGGATGGGCGAACTTTAGTTAGTGGCGGTGCTGACAATACTATCAAAATTTGGCGGGCGTCGCGTTGAAGTTGACTGCGATTTGGGGTTTGAGATTCGTCAGTGTTGGTGTTAATTGCTTTGACCCTGGATGCCGACACCCTAGAAGGGTACGGCTATACGAACGAAGGCTGCGGAGGCAGCCTCAAGAGATTTTATAGCAATTCTCGGTTACGTGAGGTACACCCGTAGGGGCACGGCAGTGCCGTGCCCCTACACGCGACGATATAATGTTGTACCGCATCTGAATGGGAACT
>NZ_JBPAOH010000258.1:0-6051 GCF_050875635.1 Tolypothrix sp. VBCCA 56010 | reverse complement strand
GTTAAATCACCCCGATTTTTGGTAGAGACGTTCCGCCGGAACCTCTCTACTAAAGACGTTCCGCCGGAACGTCTCTACGACGGATGCCATATATTATTCTAGTTATGAAATCATCAAATTGCTGATAAATAAAATTTGTCAAGATGATTTTGAACAGTTTTTATTAATTACCAAATAAACCAATATAAATTAAAATAAACCGAATAAACTAATGACAAATAAAACTATTAGATAATATTGACTTATTACTAATTTCATGCTGTTACTAATAACATGTCACAGTTTAAGCGTTGTCTAGCAGAGTTTATAGGAACATTCTGGCTAGTATTTGGTGGTTGTGGTAGTGCAGTATTAGCAGCAGCGTTTACAGCAGAAAATGCAAATATTGCTGAGAATATAAGATACCCTTTAGGCATCGGATTAGTTGGAGTTTCTTTAGCGTTTGGTCTGTGTGTATTGACAATGGCTTATGCGATGGGTCCTATTTCTGGGGGTCACTTTAATCCAGCGGTTTCGATTGGACTTTGGGCAGCAAAGCGCTTTCCCGCATCAGAGCTTTTGTTGTATATTGGCTCTCAGGTATTTGGAGCGATCGCTGCTGCCGGCATTCTCTATTTAATTGCTTCTGGTAAACCAGGATTTATACTTAGCGGTTCAAATCCCCTGGCAACTAACGGTTTTGGACCCGATCATTCTCCTGGTGGCTATTCGTTGTTTGCTTGTTTTATTACCGAGTTAGTTCTCAGTTTCATCTTTTTGATAATTATCTTGGGTGCTACTGACTCTCGTGCGTCTCAAGGTTTTGCTCCCATTGCCATTGGTTTAGTATTAACACTGATTCACTTGATTAGCATCCCCGTTACTAATACATCGGTGAATCCAGCTCGGAGTTTGGGTCCTGCGGTTTTTGTGGGTGGTTGGGCGATCGATCAGTTGTGGCTATTTTGGACAGCACCAATTCTCGGAGCTTTTTTAGCAGGAATATTCTATTATCAGCTTTTGTCAGCATCGAAACCACAAAGGTAGTTTTATAAACTCGTAGTGGGCACGAAGAGTGCCCGAATAAAGGGATAAATCGCTTACTACGGTGTAACGCAGATTTAGGCGGTGCAAATCTGCGTAATATCAAGTTCGGTTAATTACTTGTAAAAAAACTGGCATTGCATAACCGTGGAATGAATCATAGATACGTAAGGAGTGGAAGTCTCTATAATATGTTCAATTTTTGACGTATAATGCAAAATCATCGTTTTTTAATTAGGCGATCGCGCAGTGCGATCGCTCTTTTTGGCTCAAACCATAACAATCGCATGTCGCGCATTCTTGTAGCTTGGCGCGATTTTCTTGTGATGGCAAGTCTATGTAGTTGATCCCCGCTTGGAAGTAAAAAATACAGAATTTATTTATATTGCTTGTAGTTCCTTGTCAGTAATCGGCGATCGCCCTATAACCAGAATTTATGTGACTAACATCACCCCGAAAACAAATGCAAATCACGTCTACCACATTCGGTTATCACTTAGCTTGGGAGGAAAATAAATCATACGCTAAAACGGAAATAGTGGTTGAGTGATTACTTGATGATTGTGAGGTGTGACTATGCTGGAAAAATTATTATTAGCGGCTGTTCTAACTTTTGCACTTAGCTTATCTGCCAAGATGAGTTGGTCTTCACCTCAGACTAGTGGGGAGGTCAACTTGCACAATCATGCAGTTTTCACTTTAACCGAGCGGAATAACTGAATCTATACAGCACTACAGTCGGCGATAGACTCATATCAAGGATCTAGTGGGTGCTTGATACTTTCAGCTGAGTTATAACTGTGTCAACCTTCAAGGGGCGAACTTCGTAAGTTAAGAAAGATTTTGACACAGATTATGAAAAAGCCAGCTCTATCCACAGTCGTATTTTTAAGCACAATTAGCTTGACAACCGTCGCTCAAGCTGCAAATTCCGAACATATTAGACAGTTGTTAGCAACCAAACAATGTGAAAGCTGCGATTTAAGCGGTGCTGGTTTGGTGCTAGCAGACTTATCTGGAGCCAATTTGAGCAAAGCCAATCTAAGTGGTGCAAACCTCAGCCGTGCCAACTTGAGCGGTGCTGATTTAACAGGTGCAAACTTGAGCGGTGCGAGTTTATTTGGGGTTAACCTCAGCGGTGCGAAACTTAATAACGCAAATTTGCTGGGTACTGACTTGAGAAATACCTATCTTGCGAACGCGGAATTAAATAATGTCAGCCTTAACAATGCTAACTTGCAAGGAGCAGTTGGTATACCATTGCAAGCAGCCAAGCCAGAAGAATTTTATGCTTGGGGTGTAGCAGAAGCGCAAAAAGGCAACCAACAACAAGCAATAGATTATTTCAATCAAGCGATCGCTATTAAACCAGACTTTGCCGGCGCTTATCTCGCTCGTGGTGTCGCTCGTTATCAAATTTTAGATAGACAAGGTGCATTTCAAGATGCTCAAATAGCTGAAAATTTGTTTAAAACTAAAAACGACAATCCCGGAATGCAAACAGCACAAGCATTTATTCTCGAACTGAAAACACCTCAAGGTAGTAAAGTAACTACCGGCAAACCTAGTTTAGTTGACTTTTTAGGCGGAGTTGCGTCAGTATTACTTCAGTTCTTTCCCTTTTAGGGCAATGGGCATGGGGCAATGGGCATGGGGGAGGCAGTGCGGTCTTGGGGTCTCCCCAAGTGGAGCACCTGCCGTCATGGGGCATGGGGCATGGGGTATGGGAAAAAGATTTGACTTTATTCTCACGTTCCCATTGCCCATTAAACAATTGCCCAATGCCAAATGCCCAATCCCCAATGCCCAATGCCCAATGCCCAATGCCCAATGCCCAATGCCCAATGCCCCATTCCCAACAAATGACTATATCTGCCCAATTGTGGAAAGCAAATCAAGATTTAGCGCAAGCTTGTTTAGAGCATCCTTTTGTTCAAGGCATTGCTGATGGTACGCTAGATCCGCAGAAGTTCGCTTACTATGTAGGACAAGATGCTTTTTTCTTAGAAGCTTTTGCTCGTGCTTACAGTATCGCTGCTGCGAAAGCACCAGATTGGGCAGGATTTATCATATTTCACAATTTAGCAACTGGAGTTTTGCAAGAATTACAGCTACATCAAAGCTATGCTAAAGCGTGGAAAGTCGATTTGCAATCTGTTGAACCACAAGCAGCTACTAGGCGTTATACTGACTTTTTATTAGCAACCGCTTGGGGTGGAGATGTTGGTTTAACTGCTGCTGCGATGTCTCCCTGTATGCGTTTGTATGCGTTTTTGGGACAAGAGTTAGCGCGTAATGGCATTCCCAATCATGAGTATGCAGACTGGATTCGCACTTATAGCAGCGCAGATTTTCAGCCACTCGCAGAACAATTAGAAAGTTTGGTGGAAAGTTATGCTACTGCTACTACCTTAGTACATTCAACTTATCGTTATGCGATGTTGTGCGAGCGAGACTTTTTTCAAGCAGCATGGGAAGATAATTAGAGCAATGCGATTTGATATATATCCGTTGAATTAATTTTACGTCGTAGAGACGTTCCACACCGAACGTCTCTACAATATATATGATACGCTTTTGGCGCGAGACAACCAAACAGAGCGAAAATCTTCAGATAGTGGTAGTTCTTTGAGAAACTCTCTTATGGGGATGATGGAAATTAAATTATGCAGTTAGAAAATTGAACTGAAAATTTTTACTGTCTAGACGTTGCCTGAGAACGTCTGGCTTGATAAATTAAAGATTTCATGGCTTAATTTTGCAACAAAGTTGTGAACACAAGCTACACGTTGCGACGCAAATCTTGTGTTACAGTTTGTGATATTTTGAAGTAACCACACAAAAGAAGCACTAAAACAAAGACGATGGTGCTAAAGGGAAAAAAATGTCAGAAAATTTGAGAAGCCAAATTGTCACTCAAGGGGTACAGCGATCGCCTAATCGAGCGATGCTACGTGCTGTTGGTTTTCAAGATGAAGATTTTACCAAGCCAATTGTCGGTGTAGCTAATGGTTATAGTACCATTACTCCCTGCAATATGGGCATAAATCAACTGGCACTAAGAGCGGAAGCTAGTATTAAAAGTGCCGGAGCGATGCCGCAATTATTCGGTACAATTACTATTAGTGATGGTATTTCGATGGGAACTGAGGGAATGAAATATTCCCTGGTGTCACGAGAAGTAATTGCAGATTCGATTGAAACTGCTTGCACTGGGCAAAGTATGGATGGTGTACTTGCCATTGGTGGTTGTGATAAAAATATGCCTGGAGCCATGATTGCGATCGCTCGCATGAATATCCCGGCTATCTTTGTTTATGGGGGTACAATTAAACCCGGACATCACGATGGACGCGATTTAACTGTTCTCAGTTCTTTTGAAGCTGTCGGACAATACAGCGCTGGGAGAATTGACGATAAGGAACTTTTAGAAGTTGAACGCAAAGCTTGTCCGGGTGCTGGTTCGTGTGGGGGAATGTACACAGCGAATACGATGTCTTCCGCTTTTGAGGCGCTGGGTATGAGTTTACCATATTCCTCGACGATGGCGGCAGAAGATGCAGAAAAGGCAGATAGTACAGAAAAATCAGCATTTTTCTTAGTCGAAGCAATCCGCAAGCAAATTCTACCCAGCCAAATTATCACTCGCAAATCTATCGAGAATGCCATTTCGGTGGTTATGGCAGTCGGTGGTTCCACAAATGCAGTATTGCATTTTTTGGCGATCGCACACACTGCTGGTGTTGAACTTAATTTAGATGACTTTGAAATTATCCGCGCTCGCGTTCCCGTTTTGTGCGATTTAAAACCCAGCGGACGTTATGTAGCTACCGACTTACACAAAGCTGGTGGTATTCCCCAAGTGATGAAAATGCTACTTGTGCATGATTTAATTCACGGGGATGCTCTCACCATCACCGGACAAACAATCGCGGAAGTCTTGGCAGATATACCATCAGAACCATCCCCCAACCAAGATGTAATTCGTCCTTGGGATAACCCGATGTATCGTCAAGGACACTTGGCTATTCTCAGAGGAAATCTGGCGACAGAGGGAGCGGTAGCGAAAATTACAGGCGTAAAAGTCCCGAAAATTACGGGAACTGCACGAGTATTTGAATCAGAAGAATCTTGTTTAGATGCGATTTTGGCGCATAAGATAAATGCAGGTGATGTTATCGTCATCCGCTACGAAGGACCAAAAGGAGGTCCGGGGATGCGGGAGATGCTAGCACCCACCTCAGCAATTATCGGTGCTGGTTTAGCTGATTCGGTCGGGTTAATTACAGATGGACGATTTTCTGGGGGTACATATGGGATGGTAGTTGGACATGTGGCACCAGAAGCAGCAGTTGGGGGAGCGATCGCCCTTGTGGAAGAAGGTGATACCATCACAATTGATGCCCATGCTCGACTGTTGCAATTAAACGTATCCGATGAAGAATTAGCCCGTCGTCGTGCTAATTGGCAACCTCGTCCACCTCGCTATACTAAAGGTGTGTTAGCAAAATATGCTAAGTTAGTATCTTCCAGCTGTCTCGGTGCATTGACAGACTTAGATTTGTTTTAACAATTGGGTGTAGTTCGTTAATAGACCTCTCTGGTAAACCTCTCTCCTGCCAGGAGAGAGGCTTTGATTCTCCCCCTTCCCTTGTAGGGAAGGGGGCTGGGGGGTTAGGTCTCTTGGTATATTTGACTAAACTGAAAATCGTTAGACTCTTTAATGAGGTTCCAAGACTCTTTAATGAGGTTCCAACACTCTTTAATGAGTATCAAAGACTCTTTAATGAGGTTCCAAGACTCTTTAATGAGTATCAAACACTCTTTAATGAGGTTCCAACACTCTTTAATGAGGTTCCAAGACTCTTTAATGAGTATCAAAGACTCTTTAATGAGGTTCCAAGACTCTTTAATGAGGTTCCAACACTCTTTAATGAGTATCAAAGACTCTTTAATGAGTATCAAAGACTCTTTAATGAGTATCAAAGACTCTTTAATGAGTATCAAAGACTCTTTAATGAGTATCAA
>NZ_JBPAOH010000257.1:0-6089 GCF_050875635.1 Tolypothrix sp. VBCCA 56010 | reverse complement strand
GTACAGGTACAGGCACTTATGGAACTGGCACAGGTGCAACTGGTACAGGTACAGGTACAGGCACTTATGGAACTGGCACAGGTGCAACTGGTACAGGTACAGGCACTTATGGAACTGGCACAGGTGCAACTGGTACAGGTACAGGTACTTATGGAACTGGAACTGGCACTGGCACTGGCACTGGTACTGGTACTGGTGCAACTGGTACAGGTACAGACACTACTGGAACTGGCACTGGCACTGGTACTGGTACTGGCACGGGTACAGGTGGCATTCCGGGTACAGGCACATCTGGCACTACGGGAACAGATAGCACGGGTACAGGCACAACAGGTACTGGTACAACCGACACTACAGGCAGTGGTACAACGGGTACTGGTACAACCGACACTACAGGCAGTGGCACAACGGATACTGGTACAAATACTACTACCACGACTTCCACTCAAGTAAGACGCACTCGCCATTCTAATTGGGGTTGGCTAGGATTGCTTGGTCTTGCTGGTTTAGCAGGTTTGGCTCGTAAACGCGAAGAACCTAAAGTTTACCGCGATCCGAATGAAGTCACAACTTCTCGCTCAAAATATTAATTCACAAGTCACAAGTAGGAAGTCTTATAACTTCTAGCTTGTGACCAAAACTAGGGTGTAGGGTGCAGGGTGTGGGGTGTGGGGGGAGGGAAGAGAAGATTGTATTTTTGTACACCCTGCCCCTAAACCAATAGGGGTACTTGCGTTCCCCCAAAATCTACGATTTTGGTGGTCTTTAATTGGTGGTGGGTACTTGCGTTCCCCCAATTACCCGAAACCTACACCCCATACCCCACACCGTTGTTATTGACTTCTGACTCTAAAAATGCTGAACCAGAATTCACATCTAAAAATAACGTCGCCTGCGGTTGTTGACGTAATATTGAAGCGGGACAGTCAATGCTAATTGACCCCTGCAACATCTGCTTTACTACCTTAGCTTTACGTTTTTCAGGTGCAAGGCAGATAATTTTTTTAGCAGAGCAAATCATCGGAATAGTGAGGGTAAAAGCATACTGGGGTACGTTTTCCAGATGAGGAAAATAACCAGTGTTGACTTGTTGCTGACGGTTGACTATATCGAGTTTTACCAATTTCACGGTATATGAATCGTGGAAATTTGCTACAGATGGATCGTTAAAAGCGATGTGTCCGTTTTCGCCAATACCGAGACAGCATAAATCAATTGGTTGTGCTTTGAGTAAATTGGTGTAGCGATCGCACTCTGCCAAAGGTTGTAATGCATCACCTTCTATATAATGAAATTGCTTAGGCTGTACTTGTTTCTGGACACGCTCTTGCAAATAGCGTCGAAAACTCGCAGCATGGTCAGCAGCAATTCCTAAATATTCATCTAGATGAAACATCGTCACTCGCGACCAATCTACACCACCTAACTTTATCAAAGCATCCAAAAATTTCAGTTGAGAGTTACCAGTCGCTAATAATATAGTCGCAGAATCTCTTGAAGTTAAAATGTCTTGTAAATACTTTTGGGCGATTTCTGCTGCATCCTGAGCCATTTCGGTTTCAGAATTGTAAATCTGCACCATCAGATCATCGACGCGAAAAAATTTTGTAGCGGATAACATTAGATTACAAGGATTTTGGTCAAAATTGTCCTAATAAACGCTATTAATTATAAATTGCACAAATTAGCAGGTTAATTATACTTTTTTTATCCTGTTAACAAGAACAAAACAACAATGTAAACTATCTACATCAACTTTACAATATTTTACATTAAAGCAAAACACCATGCTGACTGCAATTCTCTTTGACCTAGACGGAACTATTGTTAATACTGACCCTATCCACTACATAGCGTGGCGGGAAATGCTTAAAAATTACAGCATGGAAATTGACGAAAACTTATACAAATCAAGAATGAGTGGACGGCTTAACCCAGCAATTATCAAAGACATCCTGCCACAATTATTACTAGAAGAGGTGGTAAAACTTGCCGAAGAAAAAGAAGCGCTTTTTCGCGAATTTGCCGCAGATTTGCAAGCGCTAGCCGGATTTTCTCAACTTATAGAATGGACAAAGACACATCAATTAAAACGAGCTTTGGTAACTAATGCCCCTAGATTAAATGTAGAATTTATGCTAGAAGTTTTAGGAATTAAAGAAGCTTTTCATACAGTGGTGATTGCAGGAGAAGATATAACAGGTAAACCCGATCCTGCACCTTATCTAGTTGCAATGAATAATTTGGGGATACAAGCAGCGGATGCGATCGCACTCGAAGATTCTCCCTCAGGTATTCGTTCTGCTGTTAGTGCAGGTTTACGCACCATCGGTATCACCTCCACCCACGACGCGCAAGTATTGCAAGAAATTGGTGCATTTATGGCGATTTCTGATTTTGCAGACTTGCAATTGTGGACTTTGCTTAATTCGTTGATTGA
Source organism: Tolypothrix sp. VBCCA 56010 (assembly GCF_050875635.1). Classification (NCBI taxonomy): domain Bacteria; kingdom Bacillati; phylum Cyanobacteriota; class Cyanophyceae; order Nostocales; family Tolypothrichaceae; genus Tolypothrix; species Tolypothrix sp. VBCCA 56010. The sequence goes on along the minus strand of NZ_JBPAOH010000257.1, from coordinate 3,649 downwards.
TGAGGATGTGAGTGCGATCGCACAACCATAAAACTAATCATTAGGGTGCGTTAACGTAGTAACGCACCATATCTAAGTTCAAGATGCTAATATTTCGCTAAGGATAACAACAGGTAAACTGGAAACATTCCCAAAGCCTTTATCGTTAGTAAGAAATTGGTTACAGCTAAAAGATAAAGCTGTCGCTGCATGGATAGCATCTGGTGTTTTGAGATTAGTTGTAGCCCGAAGATTTGCAGCTTGTCGTAGAATTAATTGACTAATAGGAATTAGTCGCATTCCTCCGGACAATAACAATTGTTCGTAAGCATTAAGCAGAAATGTATCAGAGTTTTTTAAAGGAAGTACTAAAGTCTCCATTAAAATTAGCTCACTACTAACAACTTCGATTTCTCCTGCTTGAAGTTTTAACCATAAGGATTCTAGCAGTGAATAATAATTAGGATTCCACTCAACACTATAAATTGCTACTGGTGTGTCTATGTAGATTCTGCCCGAAGAAGGCAATACTAGCTGTCCCATGATTCCCGTTCCTCTCGCAGTTGCCTGTCTATTTCTTCGGCACTTTTAGGAGGAAGTTTAGCGTGAACTTCTTCTAGTATCTCCATTACAGAACGTTTTTTCGGCTCTACTTTTTCTGGTAAAACCACAAATACATCTACACTATCGCCAATTTGAGCTTCGGGAATTTCAATTTCTATTTTGTTTCCTGGTAAAACTTTGGTTGTGATACGTAAAGCTGGTTGCATGATTTTTTAACCTTATACTGTTAGCACGTCTTCGTAAATATCTGCCATTGTTAGGGTTAACCCTACCGAATTTAATTCTAAGTTATCGTTTTTAACTAAAATTTGCACTGACCAATTTCGTTGAGTATCTTTGCGATAAACTTCTACTTTAATTTTTTATACTCAACTACCGGAAGATAAATTACCAAACGTGACATCTCCCGCAGTCCCGATATTAATCCCAATATTGCGATCGCCTAAATTTCCCACACCGTTATTAACTTGATTGCTAATCCCGCGAATCTTTTCCTCTGCTTGCTGTTTATCCCATCCTTCGGTTGCTAATCCTTTGCCACCTTGTAGTAATGCGATCGCAAAATCTTCTGTTGCAAAGTCAAAAAATGGCGTTTGTTCGGCTTTACATAAATCTCGTGCGCTTTGGGGAACGGTTTTCCCCAGATAATTCATTAAATGGGAAACCCGGACTACTTTATCCCCTGCTTGGTTAGCAGCACCTTGCAATGCTTCGAGGAGATGGTAGGTGTAGACGCTCATTTTTCCATCTGGACGTACCCACGATAATTGGTTTCCCGTGGAGGAGGTGAAAACTACTTTTCCCGTACTTTGTTTGTTTATATCTTTTGTGAGGGTATCGATGATATTTTTGGGTAAAGCGGTTTGCGTAAAACCCTTGGGTAGAGGAGGACGGTTTGCTTGTTCTTTCGATGATGCCATTCCTTGAGCGTGACAGCTATCGATAATTACCAGCAATCTTTGCGCGGGAATTTGTTGCAATGCAGCGTTGAATTTGGTTGCGGGTAAGGCAGTGTTGGGAATATCTACGCGGTCTGTTTCGTGAGGGATAAGATAGTAATCTCCAGATTCATCCAAGCAACCATGACCGGAATAATAAATAAATATAGTCGCTTCTGGGTCTTTTTCGGCTTGCTGTTTGAGCCAGTTTAAATTATCTAAAATATTTTCACTGGTTGCGGTTGTATTGCAGAGTAAACGTAGATGTTCGTCATTATCAATATAGCCGCATAAATTCTGGTCAGTGAGGAGAGTTTTTAGGGCTTGAATGTCTTTAACTGTGACGGGTAAGGATAATTTTGGTTCTTCGCATTCCCCTACACCGATGAGTAGGGCATAGTTGTGAGATAGGATGTTGGACATGGTGCTGGTGGGTGCGGGTTTGTAGTATTTAAGGTGTTCTTGGATTTCTTCGAGTGCGTTTAGAGCATTTAAGGAATTTTCGCCGTTATTAGCATGGAGAAACTTTTGATTATTTAAAATTTTAACTAAACTAATGATCGTTGCTTCTGATTTGATTTTTCCCAGTGCAGATGCGGCACGATCACCTACAGATGAATCTTGATGTTCGAGAAGTTTAATTAAACCGGGAATTGCCGCTTCTGATTTGATTTCTCCCAATGCAAATGTGGCACGATAACGTACAGATGAATCTTGATGTTCGATAAGTTTAATTAAACCGGGAATTGCCGCTTCTGATTTGATTTCTCCCAGTGCAAATGCGGCACGCTCACGTACAGATGAATCTTGATGTTCGAGAATTTTAATTAAACCGGGAATTGCCGCTTCTGATTTGATTTCTCCCAGTGCAGATGCGGCATTATCACCTACAGATGAATCTTGATGTTCGAGAAGTTTAATTAAACCGGGAATTGCCGCTTCTGATTTGATTTTTCCCAGTGCATATCCGGCACGATAACGTACAAATGAATCTTGATGTTCGAGAAGTTTAATTAAACCGGGAATTGCCGCTTCTGATTTGATTTCTCCCAGTGCATATCCGGCATTATCACCTACAGACGAATCTTCATCTTCGATAAGTTTAATTAAACCGGGAATTGCCGCTTCTGATTTGATTTCTCTCAGTGCAGATGCGGCACGCTCACGTACAAATGAATCTTCATCTTCAAGAAGTTTAATTAAACTGGGAATTGCCGCTTCTGATTTGATTTTTTCCAGTGCAAATGCGGCACGCTCACGTACAGATGAATCTTGATGTTCGAGAAGTTTAATTAAACCGGGAATTGCCGCTTCTGATTTGATTTCTCCCAGTGCAGATGCGGCACGATAACGTACAGATGAATCTTGATGTTCGAGAAGTTTAATTAAACCGGGAATTGCCGCTTCTGATTTGATTTTTCCCAGTGCAGATGCGGCACGCTCACGTACAGATGAATCTTGATGTTCGAGAAGTTTAATTAAACCGGGAATTGCCGCTTCTGATTTGATTTCTCCCAGTGCAGATGCGGCACACTCACGTACAAATGAATCTTGATGTTCGAGAAGTTTAATTAAACCGGGAATTGCCGCTTCTGATTTGATTTCTCCCAGTGCAGATGCGGCACGCTCACGTACAAATGAATCTTGATGTTCGAGAATTTTAATTAAACCGGGAATTGCCGCTTCTGATTTGATTTTTTCCAGTGCAGATACGGCACGATAACGTACAAATGAATTTTGATGTTCGATAAGTTTAATTAAACCGGGAATTGCCGCTTCTGATTTGATTTTTTCCAGTGCATATCCGGCATTATAACCTACAGATGAATCTTGATGTTCGAGAAGTTTAATTAAACCGGGAATTGCCGCTTCTAATTTGATTTTTACCAATGCAGATGCGGCACTATCACGTACAGATGAATCTTCATCTTCGAGAAGTTTAATTAAACCGGGAATTGCCGCTTCTGATTTGATTTCTCCCAGTGCATATCCGGCACGATAACGTACAGATGAATCTTGATGTTCGAGAAGTTTAATTAAACCGGGAATTGCCGCTTCTAATTTAATTTTTACCAATGCAGATGCGGCACTATCACGTACAGATGAATCTTCATCTTCGAGAAGTTTAATTAAACCGGGAATTGCCGCTTCTGATTTGATTTCTCCCA
>NZ_JBPAOH010000256.1:0-6139 GCF_050875635.1 Tolypothrix sp. VBCCA 56010 | reverse complement strand
TTGCCACACCTTGATTCCTTAAAAACTACCCATAAGGGTTTTGACCCTTCTTGCTTAGTCTCTCACAAAAATGGTCGGTTTATTTCCGCCACCCTGTACTAGACCTCTGGCTTCCAAAATCTGGAATACTGGAATCCAATAGACTCCTGTTGCCTCCATTGCTACGGTTGTCACCTGACACTCCATCAACCAATCTGCCATTGCTATCAAATCGGGAGTAAAACATCCAAATCGCCGCACATTTTTTTCTGCTCTATTAGAAGGAACGCATACCCAATGTTCAGCACCACCCAAATCGATACCTGCTGCATTATGGTTAATTTGTTCCAGATGTGATGCGGTTTTTTCCTTGTTTACCGACTGATTAATTTCTTGCTTTGGTGGCAATTTCATCTAGCTATAACCCTGGTATAATTATTGAGATATGTCCTGACCTGGGGATATCTGATCATAAATAATCTTTCAAACGGGATAGGAAGCTTTTTCCTTCACCAATGTCGTAGTCATAAAGCCCCAGAACCATGCTCCTAAACAGGCAAAGCTGCACTATTGAAACCTCGGTTTTAACTGTCAGGACACTTATAAATGTACCTGCTAATACGTCGTCTATTAACTGTTTCTTTCATTCGTAGCGGGTGGTGTGCCGCCAGTGCCCCTGCTCCTAAGAAACACCCAGCCGTGGGAATAGGCTGGGTGAAGCGGTTGGGCAACCAAATCAAAGCCTAGAGCCTGAGCTGAGGAGTGGAGGTTTTTCACCATGCGATCGCGGTACTTTTGCATGGTCTGACTGACCGTTAGTTAGTAGTCTATGAACGAACTTTTAAGTAAGTCAACCTAATTAAACTTATGGCATAGCGATAAAAGTTTAAAAGAGTTCTAATAGTCTAACCAAATATAGGTAAGGTTTTTTGGCACAGATGCAACAATAGCGCATCTCTAGGTTTTTATACAATTAGATGGCGTTCTTATTCAATTCAATCGCAGTTAAAAATTACAAAAAAATGGCAATAGTACAATCTGTGGGCATTTTTACTGCATTCAATGTGGCAAGATAACGTACACTAGCTACCGTAGTTAATTTTACCGTGAGAATGCGGTAGTAACAAAATTATCCAAATAGAAGGCAAAAACTGCTTGAACAGTTCTGTTACAGGAAAATGCTGGTTATCTTAGATGCTGTCGATTTTCCTTTTGAAAATTAGTTACGTATTCTTGACATTACCAGAATATATTTGCTATTATCAGCAATTTGCTTCATGTGCTTATTGGATAAAATTAATGAGAGAAAAAAATGTATATAGCCAATTAAGGCTTGATGCGTGCAATTCATTTGCAGCGAAGACACTTTTTGGAAGTAGCTATACAAGGTGCTTATTTTATGGATTTATTAGAGTATCAAGTAAAAGAATGGTTTGGAAATATAGGCATTCCCGTATTGCCATCGCAACGAATTGACCATCCCACAGATTTAAAACGTTTAAAAATCCGTTATCCGATTGTACTAAAATCTCAAGTACATGCCCAAGAACGGGCAAAAGCTGGTGGAGTCAGATTTGTAGAGACTACCATTGATGCGATCGCCGCCGCGCAAAATATCTTCAATTTGCCGATTTTAGGCGAGTTACCAGAAGTTTTGCTGGCAGAATCTAAATACGATGCCGAGCAAGAATATTATTTAGCAGTAGTATTGGATACCGCTCTTTGCCGACCGGTTCTTTTAGGTGGTAAAGAAGCGAACATAGATTGGGAATTAGCCGCAGAGAAAATACAACATGTAGTTGTTGAACAAGAATTCTCGCCATATTATGCACGAAGATTAGCTTTAAAAATGGGTTTGCAGGGTGCAATGATGCAATCGATCGGCACCGTGATGGAAAAAATGTATCAGTTATTTGTGGAAAAAGACCTGGACTTAGTAGAAATTAATCCTCTGGGGGTGAGTCAGAGCGGAAGCGTGATGGCGCTTAATGGTAGTGTCAGAGTCAACCAACGAGCGATCGCTCGTCATCCCGATATGGCAGCGATGGCTGAAAAAATAGTCAACCGACATCCCGGTAATCAGACAAATGGGCATTTGCATGATTGGGATGGAATAGAAATGCATGGTAAAATCGGCATTTTGGGTAATGGTGCTGGTTCAGTAATGGCAACTTTGGATTTAGTGGCAAATGCTGGCGGTAAGCCCGGTCTTTGTTTGAATCTGCGCCATGCTTTTCCCACAGACACTCCCGCGACTACTTTTAGCGATCGCCTAACAAAAGGTCTGAAAATGTTGGCAGCTGACAAAAGCATTCAAGTCATCCTCATTAACCTTTTGGGTACCGTTCCTCAACCTCCTGAAATCGCTGAAATTATTCTCGCGTTTTTGCAACACGACAACAGCGAACTCAAACCACATGTGTTACGCTCTAATGGTAATAAAAGCCGCCGAGAAAATAACTTTCCGCGCTTTGTTATCCGTCTTGGCGGTTCTGATTTAAATGCAACCAGAGATTATTTAGCAACAATAGAAACTCAGAGCGATGCGCTAATAGTAGTAGAAAATTTAGATGAGGCAGTAGCCGAAGCGGTTCATCTTGCCAAATCTTATAGAAAGTTTTGAAAATCTTACCCCTTGGGAAAAACCTGTCCACGCCCAATCGCAGGCTTCTCCTTCAAAGACGCTTCGCGCTCCCCCAAATGGCGCACAATAATCCACAATTAGCACCCAAAATCTTGGGTATTGGAGCGCCATTTGGTGTGCGGATCTTGCTAAAAATTGTTGACGGGCGCCTCTGCCTGCGATTGGGCGTGGATAACTTTATGAAAGCCCCATAGAAGGGATAAAATTTAATCCAAACCACATGTAAACTTGCGCTTACCTAATAGAGGCGATTTATCAAGTCTATATCGGCGGCTAATCGCTGCTGTGGCACCAAACTTATCTAACTTTTTTATGAACTTAACGCCAGACAGCAAAGTGTTAATTCAAGGCTTCAGTGAATTCATCTCAGCAACTCATGTAGCTCAAATGAAAGCTTATGGCACTAATTTGGTAGGTGGTGTCAATCCTGGATATGGTGGACAGCAACTGCACGATTTGCTGGTATTTGACTTAGTAGAGGAAGTGGTAGCGGAATTTGGGCAAATTGATACCACAATTATTTGCGTACACCCTTACCAAGTGCTGGATGCAGCATTGGAAGCGATCGCATCTGATATCCGCCAATTAATTATCATCTCCGCAGGCGTGCCACCTTTGGATATGGTGGAATTACTTCGCAAAGCTGAAGCTAAAGAAACTGTGGTCGTCGGACCAAATAGTCCAGGAATCATCGTCCCCGGCAAAATTCTCTTAGGTACTCAACCTAGTGAATTCTATACTCCCGGATCGGTGGGAATCGTCAGTCGTAGCAGCACCCTCACCTATGAAATCGCTTGGGAATTAACAAGAGCTGATTTGGGGCAATCGATAAGTGTGAGTATTGGTAGTGATGCGATCGTGGGTTCATCTTTTTTGCAATGGCTGCAAATTTTAGATGAGGATGACAAGACAGAAGCGATCGTTATAGTTGGTCAACCTGGTGGAGGTAGCGAAGAAGTTGCAGCGCGGTACATTGCTGAAGCCATTGATAAACCAGTCATTGGCTACATCGCAGGTACACACGCACCACCAGGAAAACATTGGCGTCAAACTGGGACTTTAGCAGCTGTTATCGGACGCGATCCGGACTTTGGCACAGCAAAAAGTAAATTAGCCGCTTTCAAAAAAGCAAATGTACCAGTAGCCGAACGTCCTTCTCAAATTCCAGAATTAATCAAAAAGGCACTGAATTGACACTCTCCGCCCTAAAGCGTCGGAGATTCTTGGTTCGTTGACTCGCCGTTAGACGACAGGTTTACACCAATCGCCCAAGAGGGCAAATCTCCCCAAGCGTAAGTTCCCGTGTGCCCCACGGTACTGAGTCCTAATTTTAGGATGTTGATAGCGGCGTTCACGTCTCTATCTGCTACGTATCCACAATGTGGACAAACGTGAGTTCTCGTAGACAGGGACTTTTTAACTTTATTGCCACAGTTAGAGCAGTTCTGACTTGTATTGTGGGGAGGAGCAGCAACTGTTACCTTCCCATACTTGTGACCAAAATACTCTAACCATGAACGGAAAGTTGACCAGCCAGCATCACTGATTGATTTAGCCAGATGTCGGTTTCTTACCAACCCTTTCACATTTAAGTCTTCATAGGCTACCAAATCGTTAGATTGGATGACGGAGTATGCAACACGCTTGCAGTACTCTTTTCGTTGCCTACTTACTCTTAAATGCTTCCGAGCATACCTATTTTTAGCTTTGTGATAGTTGGTTGATTGCGGTTGTTTTGCCTTTTTCTTTTTGGGGTCGTATTTCTTGGATTTTTTACGATTAGCACGATTAAGCTGCTTTTCCGATTTGCGGTAAAATAATGGTGACTGTTCTACATTGCCCTTGTTATCAGCGATGAAGTACTTCAATCCCAGGTCAATACCCACTACTTGATTTGTTGGTTGTGTTTCAATCTTCAAATCAACATCGATTGCAAATTGAGCGTAGTAGCCGTCAGCACGACGTACTAAACGGACACGCTTAATTTGTTTGATGTCATAGTAGTTCAAATCATAGGTTCCCTTCAATTTCAGAGTCCCTATTCCTTTTTTGTCTCTAAAGGTAACAGTTTTTCGGTTGGTTGAAAGCGCCCATCCTGATGTTTTGTATTCAACCGAACGACAATGTTTTTTAAACTTTGGATACCCTTTTTTGCCTTTGACTTTTTTCTTGCAGTTATGGTAAAACCGAGCTATCGCACTCCAGGCACGTTCCGCCGCAGATTGTCTCGCCATTGAATTGAGTTCATCCGCAAATGGAAATTCACTAGCTAGTACAGCGCAATATTTGTTTAATGCGTACTTATCGACCTTATTAGCTTTGTTATCCATCCAATAGCGTAAAGCTTTGTTTTGAATGAATTGACTAGTACGAATAGCATCGTCTATTGCACGATACTGCTTATCTTTCCCTTTAATTTTGAACTCGTAAATTATCACTGGCTCGACCAACCAACTACTTCTTTATGCTAGCGCGTTTTTGATAAAGTCGCACTCTTATGGGCGAGGTTTTAAACCCAAATTTTCGATAATAGGGTTTTAAACTTGATAAAAACCCTATTTTTTGGAAAAATATCGTGTTTATACCCTAAAAGTGCAGGATAATTACGGTACGCAACTTATACTAAGTTGCGATTTTGCGGCTGAAGAAGGAGTATGAGTGTGAGGTCATTAATTTCTGTTTCTGTAATATCTACACTACTTGCGGTAACGTTAGTCAATGTAGCGTTGGCTGAGGTTCCCAAGCAGATAACCTGGGACGCTAATGCTTCAAACTTAAGAGGACGACTAGATCAAGATTTCACATTCATTTGTCCGTCGAGCGGTCGTGTTGGTACTGTATGGGGAACAGATATTTATACTGATGATTCCTTAATTTGCAGTGCTGCTGTACATGCTGGACTGATTACAGCCAAAAATGGTGGGAAAGTTACAATTAGAATTCGACCAGGAGAGGATTTTTATAATGGAACTACTCGCAATGGTGTGAGTAGCCAACGCTATGGTAGCTGGCAGGGAAGTTTTACTTTTCTTAATTCGGCTGGGCTTCCTGTAGCAACTAAGCCAGCCATTCCCTTTTTGGAATGGAGTAATAATGCTTCAAATCTGAGAGGACGACTAGATCAAGATTTTACATTTATGTGTCCGCCCAATGGTCGTGTTGGTACTGTATGGGGAACGGAGATTTATACTGATGATTCCTCAATTTGTAGTGCTGCTGTACATGCTGGACTGATTACAGCTAGAAATGGTGGGAAAGTTACAATTACAATTCGACCAGGAGAGGATTCTTATAATGGAACTACTCGTAATGGCGTGAGTAGCCAAAGCTACGGAAGTTGGCAGGGAAGTTTTATCTTTGCTAAATGAAAATAAAAGTAGGGTAGGCATTTTCAAAGCCTAGAACCGGATTTTAAGTATTGCAGAACTTTAATCATTTTATATTCGTTTCTAGTCAAATATATCAATTTAGCTGACGATACAGGTTCACAATTATTTTTATGAACTTGATTGACAT
>NZ_JBPAOH010000255.1:0-6490 GCF_050875635.1 Tolypothrix sp. VBCCA 56010 | reverse complement strand
TCAAATAGTCATGTCTCTTCTTTTACTTGATATTGAACGCCTATCTACCCTTGCACTTAGTTGTGGTTTTCACATTCATATTTCCAGGTGCAAGATGTGAGTTGATATCGATCCACAAGCGACACTGACAACTTTTATGGGTTTAGTCCCTAGAGAGTTAGAAAAAACGATTTACAACGCTTTAGTTGAAGAACACCCCCTACCAATTCATAAAAACATTCATGGAATGGATTTAGCGCCAACCAATATTGCGTTATCGCTAGCTGAAGCGCAGCTTGTTAACGCTGATATGCGCGAGTTTCGCCTCAAAGAAGCACTCGAACCAATTAAAAATGACTACGACTTTATTATCATTGATTGTCCTCCTAGTTTAGGGATTTTGAGTAACATTTCACTTGTTGCTAGCGACTATATCCTTGTACCAATCGAGACGCATTTTAAAGCACTTGAAGGTAGCAATGAACTGCTAAAAACTGTTGCTAGAGTTAAAAGCAAAATTAATCGCGATTTGAAAGTAGCAGGTTTCGTCCCAACAAAATACGATAGCCGCAACTCCCACGATACAAGAGCGCTGGGGACTATTCAAGAAATCCTATCCCAAGTTGGGAAAGTGTTTCCTCCCGTGGTAAGAAGTACAGCGTTTACCGATGCTTCCGAACAACGAATTCCCTTAGCGATGCACGCTCCCAAACATCCAGCAGTTGCCGTTTTTGAAGAATTAGCATTGAGTATCGAGTCACTTGAATAAACAATATGAGCAAGGCAAATCTTAAAACCAACCTTAATATTGATGACCTTTTAGGACTTCAGTTTGGTTCTAAATCAACGGAGTTAGCTACTCCAACTACCTCAGTTACTCCAAAAGAATCAGCTACTCCAACTATCTCAGTTAATTCAAAAGAATCAGTCACTACAACTACCTCAGTTACTCCAAAAGAATCAGCTACTCCAAATACCTCAGTTAATTCAAAAAAATCAGCTACTCCAAATACCTCAGTTACTACAACCCCTACCAATGCTTTAACTACCTCGAATCCAACTCCAAATAATTCAGACACAGGGCAAAATCCTCAGACATCTCAAACTTTACCTTTAGAACTGATATGTCTGACCAAAAAACAGCAACCCCGACGCTACTTTGACCCGAAAGCCCATGCCTCTCTAGTTAGCTCAATCGAACAGCACGGTATTTTGCAACCCATACTTGTGCGACCAATTGATGGGGAAAAATACGAATTGGTGGCAGGAGAAAGACGCTTACGTGCAGCTGAAGATGCTGGACTAAACTGTGTTCCAGTCGTTATCAAAGAGTTGGACGACACAACTGCTTTCCTTGTCGCTGTTGTGGAGAATATTCAGCGTGAAGACCTGAATGTTGTTGATGAAACCGAGGGAATTCTGCAAATTTTGTCAATTAAGTTGGGTTGCTCTGTCGAAGATGTTGCACCTATCTTGCACAATCTACAACAGCAACGTAAAGACATTTCTAAAGCTGCTAAAAATAATGCATCTAATAATCCAGATTCTCCCAATAACGATATAGGGAAGACTAAACCATTACAACCAGATTCTCCCAATAACGATATAAGGAGGAGTGAATGGTTACAACCAGACTTTCCCAATAACGATATAGGGAAGACTAAACCATTACAACCAGATTATCCCAATAACGATATAGGGAGGAGTGAACAGTTACAATCACAATCAGATAATCCAACCGACTTGCAACTACAAATAGTTGAGGCAGTATTTAAAGCATTGGGTTTTATGACTTGGGAGTCATTTACCTGCAATCGTTTGCCTCTCCTTAACCTCAAATCAGATATACTTTTAGCACTCAGGAATGGCGAAATCGAGTATACCAAAGCCAAGTTAATTAACAAAATTAAAGACCAATCTCAACGTATTGATTTTCTCGAACAAGCCATAAAACAAAACTGGTCGGTGGCAGAAACTAAAGAGAAAATCCAACCGCTGTTAGCGATAACATCCACAGCTACAGCATTTCCCTCGCATCTCAAATCACTCTGGGATAAAACAATTCCCAAAGTGAAAAAAGCTAATATTTGGAACGATGCTAATAAACAAAAGCGGTTGGAGGAATTGTTAGGGGAACTCCAATCACTTATAGAAGAACAACAAGCTTCATAACTTCTAAGCATGAGTGTGATTCCACCATTTAGTACGGAATTTCATGCACCTTTAATAGTTATCAGTTCCAATTGCGTTGGTGTTTCACCACACCGATTGAAGACTTATGCGTACCCCGGAGGGTAAGCAAGCTAGGTGGCGGGTAATAACGCTTGCTTCTATGCAGGAAAACACCACCATACGCCCATTATTAACTGTTCACTGGTCAGTAATTCAACTTCCTAGGACTTACGCAAGATAACTCTCGCTCCTCTTATTCCTTTGTGTACTCTGCGTTCTCTGCGGTTACCTTATTCCATGATTTGTGCGTAAGTCCTGCTTACCTGCTTCAAATACCAAAATTAACAATGCCAAACAAACTTCATATAAATAAAATACTCAATGCTTGGTTGGATTACTTTTACCTCGATAATCTCTCGCGTGCAGAAGTAAATGCAGCCGATGATTCCAACCTAATAATTGATAAAGGTATCTCCTTAATTGGCGATAATCTCTTGATTGAAGAATCCTTATTCAAACAATTTAAGCAGCAATTCATCGCACTTGACAAAAAAGGTAAAAGTAATGACTTTCAAATTGCTGTGTCATTCCCGCAGATCTGGCGGGCAATTGAAGGTAGCCGTCGCTTTTACCCCCTATTTCAAATCGACCTAAGCAGTATTTTTACAGGGAGCTACCGTGCTAGAGGTTGGGATTTAAATGAGTTCGAGTTTCAACCAATTATTCCCAACTTAATCGAATTTTGTGAGTTAGATGAAGAAGAAATAGAAAATCTGATAACTAGAGAAGGACTGAAAGTTTTCTTGACAACCACATTCAACAAAAGTTTCAACACCCTACAAGACTTTATTGATTTAATTGACGTACCGGATAGACCATATACAACTAAACGCAATCCTTATTTATTCCAATGCAGTTTTGGTGGTTGGAACTACAATCTTCATAACGACTTACACAAAATCCTCTCTCAACAGCATCCTGTATGGGCACAACCAGGACATCCTGCATATGAGTATTTATTTGGGACGAAATACGAGCCTAACCATGAAATGCTGTTTCTTGGTGCATTCCCCACCGCGTATCCTCCCACTGTAAGCCAAGCAGTTGCGCTCAAACACCAAAAAGAAAATTCCCTTACAGCTGTTATTGGTCCACCAGGAAATGGTAAGACTTTTGCAGTGTTACAAACAATCTCCCAGCAAGTAGTCAAACGGGCTGTACAGTTGGCACAAACCGGAGAAGATGCGAGTAACTTAACTTTAGTTACAAGTACCAACAACCGTGCAGTCATTAACGTTGAAGAAAGGTTAGCTCAACACTTTCAAAGTGACCGATTTTACTTATTAGGAGGCTCCAAAGAACTAATCGCCAAACTTGTGCTACCCAAGCTACAAGCTGCTACTGATTGGCTGCAACGCCATAAATTTAATGCTACTGAATTAGAAGAAATCTCCACCCAGTTGCTAACAGGAGTTAATCAACTTTATACACTTAAAGACCAAGACCAATTGCATCAGCAACAACAAGTTACTGATAGCAGGTTGCTTCAACAGTTGGATGCAGATATCCAAGTGTTGAATGAAGAAATTGCAACAAGCCAAAATTTACAGCAGCAGGGCGAAACCGACTACGAAGAGTTCCCTTTAGAAGCATACCAGTTAATTCAGCAACACCTAGAAAATGCTGTGCGATGCCGATCGCGTGTCAAATCATCTAAATACAACAGAAATACTGATAACTTATGGATACAACTGTTGCGCTGGCTTACCCAATTTTGGCAACAATTAACCAAAACTAGCTCCCGACACATCCTAAAACGCCTGCACAAACAAATTGAATCTCCTACTCTAGCAACATTGGCGACTCCTTTTCCTTTTCAAATACCCTTGACAAGAGAGTCGCTTGTTGACGCTGTATCTACTGTTGCTGCACAGTTAGAAACTGCCAAACAGTGGCATGTCAGATTTCAATATTTGACTAATGCCCAAAGTCGCCTTTTTGAGATGACTGCCCGCAAGCAACGAGTAGAAGCAAGAATTGCTAGTCATCCCACCGAAGATTTTTACTCTCGTTTTTACACCGAACACCACCAACTGCAAGTGCGATTATTTGAATTGTCATGGCAGTATCTGGAATTAAAAGCACTGCAACGTAAGGATGAAATTATTGCTGACCTTAAAACATACATCGCGTTTCTCAACGGTGAATATGAGCCAAGACGAAACTTGGCACGCGACTGGCGCAATATCTACCGCAACATCAGTCTGGTTTTTCCAGTATTTACCTCAACTCTGCATTCAATTCGCAACCTTTTTCCCTATACTGACAGCGGTTGCATCGACCAATTGATAGTCGATGAAGCTGGGATGATTCCTCCGCATCAAGCGTTTCCTGCCCTCGTGCGCTGCAATAAGGCTTTGGTTGTGGGCGACCCCTGGCAGTTGGAACCAGTCGTCAATTTGCCTCACCAAACCCTAGAACAGTACTGCAACCAAGCATTTATCGCACGCGGGTTAACTTTCGTAGACTATGACCGCTACAGCCCTACGGCTACAAGTACAGCTACAGCCTACCACCGTGCCGCTGGTGCAAACGGTACAGCAGGAGACTTGGGTAACGGTATTCTCCTCAAGGAACACTACCGCTGCGTGGAGCCTATTATCTCATTTTGCGATCGCCTTTGTAACTACGGTCTGATCGTCAAAACCCAGGATAAATCTTCACTGCTTGGTTCCAACTTAATTGCGTACCACGTTGAGGGCAAGTATGAATCTCACACCAACCCAGATGAAATTGCTGCGGTTGAGGCAATTGTTGGGGAACTCATCACCCACGGCTACTGCATTAATTCATCTGACAACAATAACACAATTGGAGTGATTTCACCCTACCGCCGTCAAGCCAATGCCCTTAAATCGCACCTCCAAGCAACTTGTTCATATTTTCCCGATAGCAGTATTGGTACAGTCCACACGTTCCAAGGTGGGGAAAAATCAGCAATTATTCTATCCACTCGCCAGTGTCGCACGTTAGATAGCTTGTGGTTCCTTAATCGCAGACCAAATCTACTTAACGTGGCTGTTAGCAGAGCCAAAGAATTATTCATTTTAGTAGGCAATTTAGAACACTTGGAACAAGCTGGTGGTTATACCAAAATGCTCGTGGAACATATACGGCAGTACGGTGAAGTTCGCTCCTTGTCTTAAAACAACCAGCGCTTATTTATCACGAACATAATTATGCCGCACTTGAAGTCAGTCACGGGTCTATTACTAGCAGTGCGGTACTTTTAGAAGCCGAATAGCTGGATAGCAAGCGCAATTTGACTCAGCCAAATTAACTGTAGTAAAAGCTCTCGCTGCAATCGAATTTACTTCACTCTCTTCAAACCCAACTGTACCAGCATTTGCACAGTCGCATCACTTCGAGCGCTGCACTCTCTCCAACCCCAATTGTACTTATTACGGAATTTATTTAATTCCTCGTTTTTATCCGGAATCAAAAATCAACTTTCATACCACTATTAACCTATGGCATACGCAATATTTTTAATTAAAAAACTAAAAACATGGGGACAAATCGCAGGTTCTGCTAGCCACGTTCAGCGTACTAGAGAAACTCCCAATGCCGACCCGAATAAAGATAATATCTGGTTAATTGGCAATCAGCAACAAAATTTAGTCTCCGATACCAAGAATTATATTGGCAACCAAACTATTCGCAAGAATGGTGTACTATGTGTGGAGTTACTTTTATCTGCGTCAAGAGAGTTTTTTCGCCCCAATCAAGAGGCTGCTGCTGGAGAATACGAACAAGCCCAATTAAAACATTGGCTCAGGTTTAACGAACAATGGTTGCAAGAAAGACTTGGCGATCGCGTAATATCATCTGTCGCACACTTAGATGAAGTGACACCCCACATTCATGCACATTTTGTACCCATTGATGAGCGGGGTAAGCTAAATGCCAGTGCTTTTTTTGGTTCTCCCCAACTGTTACGAGAGTGGCAGGATAATTACGCGGCTGCGATGAAACCACTTGGTTTGTCACGCGGGATATCTGGTAGCAAGGCGACACATATTGATATTCAGCGATATTATACCAATATTAATTCGGAAATAAACGACTCTCTAGATGTGCTGCGCGACAAAGCTAGGGATAGAGATAGAGCAGTTGCCCAGCGAACTGAGATGGAAGCGACTGCAAAAGCAAAACAAGCATTATCTGATAAACTATTAACCCAAGTTGCGGGTTATGGGAATCCAAGTGCTATGCACCTGCTGATTCATGCGATCGCCAATCACAAATTGGCGGTTGCGAGTAGTGCAACCGCAACTTC